>JBDTEB010000105.1:0-7575 GCA_039922795.1 Chitinophagaceae bacterium | reverse complement strand
CCCCTACGAAGAATGGATGCATGCCAATACAGACGTTATTAATGTCGGCTGGCGTCCCGCGGTCACCAGATCTTTCACCCTAGTGTTCGTGCTTATGCTCCGTCACCAGCTTCTTAAAATCTTCTTCGCTGATACTTTGGTCAGTAGGATGTACCTGCGTTATTGCCCAGGCAAACACCTTGTCGATCAATACGCGCTGGTAGAGGTCCTGCATATATTTCTGGTCCTTCATCATACGGTCGATGTAGTCGTTGATCCATGGCTGACTTACATCTATTTGTCCGCCCATGTAGCCGAGAAGCTGGTCTGCTGTGGCTTTGCGGAGGTCTGATTCTTCAACCGAAATACCGTTTTCGGTAACTATTTTATCAGTTACCAGGTTCCACTTCAGGGAGTCGGTAAACTTGGGAAATTCTTTCTCTACTTCTTCCGGAGTTTTAGCCTGTTCTCCCTGGGTAAGCATCCACTTTTTTAGAAAGCCCTCGGGAAATGCTATCTCGGTATGAAGAAGGGAATGGTAGATCTGGTCATGAAGCTGGTTTACACTTTGATCATCCCACTGTTTTGCCATTAGATTTTTTATTTCCTGCCGGAAATCTTCTTCCGTGGTGATCTCTTTATCAGGAAACGCCTTCTTGTAAAGTTCTTCGCCAGGAACAGCATTTTCATGAAGGGTGATGTCAGAAACGTCAAGATGGACGTACTTGTCACCTCCATTTTCTTCGAATCCCAGGTCTTTCACTACTGCAGCGAGTTTTTCTCCTTCGAAAAGTTGAGATAACTGGGCGTCAAAAGTTTCGTCTACTTTTTTACCTCTAAGCAGGTCTTTTCCTGAAGCAGAAAAATCTTTAAAGAAAAGGGTAAGTTCTTTCGGCTTGCTGTCTTCGGCAAAATATCCTTCGGCATCTGCTTCTGTGAATTCAATTTTGATCTCCTCCTCGTCTGCAGAAGCCTCTTCCCTGTTGGCATTCTTACCATAATTCTTTAGGTAGAGGCTCATCTGCTCGTCGAGCATCGCGTCACTAATCTCGATGTTATATTTTATTAGGGGAAGTGTTGCCAGATCAGGCAGACTAAATTCAGGTTTTAGTCCAACTTCAAATGCGAAGGCATAATCAGCTGGTTGATTCATATCAAATTTTGAAGGATCGTTGTCTTCAAGTGGAAGAGGCTGGGCAAATATTTCCAGTTTTTCAGTGGTCATATATTCCTGCAGTCCTTTCTCGACGCTTTTGATCACTTCGTCAGCAAAAACTGAGGAACCGTACATCTTTTTCACCATGCCTACCGGCACCATTCCCTTTCTGAATCCAGGAATATTTGCCTGTTTGGTATATGTCTTTATCGCTTTTTCGAACGAAGGAAAGTAGTCGTCTTTCGCTACCGTAACTGTTATCTTTTCATTGAGCAAGCCAATATTTTCCCGGGTAACCGTCGCCATCTTTACTGTTTTTACTGATTTGAAATTCCCTGATACGTCTGTGAATGCAGGCGTTTTTGGGGATGCAAAGCTAACACTTTTCGGTTTAAGATGAGTGTCGAATTCCGGGGAATAATCTAACTGACAGGCATAAAAAAAGGGCTGCCTGGCATAAGCAGCCCTGAAAAGTTCAAGATCTGTGCGGGTGGAGGGACTCGAACCCCCATGCCTCGCGGCGTCAGATCCTAAGTCTGATACGTCTACCAATTTCGCCACACCCGCGATCCGGCCTCACAACCAACGTTTAAAACATACATTTTAAGCAGGGCTTTACAGGCAGGCCGCGAAAATAAGCGTTTTGTCATAAAATGAAAACACTTTTTCTTTAGTAAATTCGCGAAGTATGGAAACTGTAGCAGCGATACCGAAGTATAATCTTACCGACGAACAGGAAAAAAAACTCATTCTCAGGGAATATCGCGGCTTGCTCCGCTCACTCAAATCAAAACTAAAAAAGGGTGATAAAGAACTGGTACGCCAGGCCTTTGAAATGGCGGCAGAGGCCCACAAGACCATGCGCCGTAAGAGCGGTGAGCCCTATATTCTTCATCCCTTGGCAGTATCGAGGATTTGTACGGAAGAAATCGGGCTTGGCGTTCGTTCCTCCATGTGCGCCTTGCTTCATGACACGGTGGAAGACACCGATGTTAGATTGGAAGATATTGAACGTGCATTTGGCAGTGAGATCGCACGCATCGTGGACGGACTAACCAAGATCTCTAACGTGATCGACGTTAACGCATCCCAGCAGGCCGAAAACTTTAAAAAGATATTGCTGACGCTTACAGACGATCCCCGCGTCATCCTCATCAAACTCGCCGACCGCCTCCACAACATGCGCACGATGGAAAGCATGAAACGGGAAAAGCAACTCAAGATCTCATCTGAAACCATCTACGTGTATGCGCCCCTAGCACACAGGATGGGTCTTTATAATATCAAAACCGAGCTTGAAGACCTGTCCATGAAATATATGGAACAGGATGCTTACAAAGAGATTGCCCGTAAGCTTTCTGAGACGAAAAGAGAGCGCAGCAGGTATATCAATGAATTCATCCGCCCGATAAAAGAAAACCTGGAAAGGGCAAATTTCAATTTTGAGATCTACGGCCGACCGAAAAGTATTCATTCCATCTCGAACAAGATGAAGAAAAAGGGCGTTGCCTTCGAAGAGGTTTATGATCTTTTTGCCATCCGTGTATTGCTAAACTCCACGCCGGAAAAGGAAAAGGAAGACTGCTGGAAGGTTTATTCCATGATCACAGATGAATACATTCCTTCGCCTGAGCGTTTGCGTGACTGGCTCAGTAATCCGAAGTCGAATGGCTACGAGGCGCTTCACACCACCGTGATGGGCCCGCAAGGAAAATGGGTGGAAGTGCAGATAAGATCTAAAAGAATGAACGAGATCGCTGAAAAGGGTCTTGCCGCACATTATAAATATAAAGAAGGTGGAGGCGACGAAAGCCGCTTTGACAAATGGTTTCAGCAGATCAGGGAAGTGCTGGCGAGTGAAGAAACCGATGGCGTGGATTTTTTGCTTGATTTTAAGACCAGCTTCCTGGCAGAGGAAATTTACGTGTACACCCCGCGTGGCGATGTGAAGATGCTTCCTACCGATTCATCCGCGCTGGATTTTGCGTTTGCCATTCATAGTGCGATAGGGGCAACCTGCATCGGGGCAAAAGTGAATCATAAACTTGTACCGATCAGCCATAAGCTAAGAAGCGGAGACCAGATCGAGATCATCACCTCCAATAAACAAAAACCTAAGGAAGACTGGCTGGCTTTTGTGGTTACTGCAAAAGCCAGAAACAAGATCAAGGATTCTCTGAAAGAAGAAAAAAGAAAGATCGCCGATGACGGAAAATATTCCCTTCAACGCAAAGTTGAATCGATGGGCGCAGCTTTCAGTCAGCATAACATTGACGAACTTACTTCCTATTTCAAGCTGAATTCGCCACTCGATCTGTTTTACAAGATTGCAACGAAGACTTTCGATCTGAAGGATATCAACGAATTCCAGGTTCTGGGTGATAAGCTTGAACCTCCCAAACCCATCAAGCCAGTTATTGAAAACAAGCAGGATAACTCACTGAACGGCATCAACAAGAAAGATGCAGAACTGATTATTTTTGGTGAGAGCAGTGACCGCATCATGTACACTCTGGCCAATTGCTGCAAACCCATCCCGGGTGATGACGTGTTTGGATTCGTCACCACCGGCGAAGGATTAAAAATTCATCGTACCAATTGCCCCAATGCCACAAGGCTGATGGCCAACTACGGTCACCGCGTAGTAAAAACCAAGTGGGCCAAGAACAAAGAGATCTCCTTTCTTACCGGCGTAAAAATTGTTGGACTTGACGACGTCGGTGTAATCAACAAGATTACCAACCTGATTTCCGGGGAACTGAAGATCAATATTAACGCTCTTACTGTTGAGGCAAAGGAAGGTCTGTTCCACGGAAACATCAAGGTTTACGTGCATGACAAGGAAGAATTGGAAGCACTGGTGATCCGGCTCAAACAGCTAAGCGGAATTCACTCGGTAGATCGTTATGAAACCGAGGATATTGCCTGATAACTATTTTTTATCGTAAACAAACGTGTTTTCAACAGTGCCACGCTGAGAAGTAGTTGTAGTTGCAATCGATAATGTTTTACCGTCATCGAGCAGCTTCCATACTTCAACGCCTTTGACTTCCATTGAGTTGCCATTGAAATCAAACAGGATTGTTGAGTTGATTGTCATAGACTGACCGTCTGAAGACCAGGAACCGGTAGATGTCTTCTTTGCATTTCCAAAAACTGTACTTTCCGAGGCTTTGCCGTCGAAGGTTATTTTTTCTGGCGATACAATCGTTTCTCCGTTCGGACTTGCATTTGTTCTTTCAATACCAAGGGCATCGCCGTCCTGGGTGACTTTAAGCTTCGATGCATTCATTCTGAAACGACCTTCACCAAGCTTGCTCTTTTTTTCATTGAAGGTCCACTCTCCCTTGAAATCGGCGTTGTAATAAAGGATGGTGGCGGATGTGGTAAGAACTACCAATGCTGCCAGTGCAAAGGCGGAAGCCATTTTTCTTGTCGCGAGAATTGTTGTCGTCATGATGATGGTTTTAAGATGATGCGAGAAAGTTAGTAATTCTTTTGATCGGTTAATGAGTAATACCGATTCTTCCCCGTTTTCATTTTATTTCCCCGTCTGAATCGCTTCCTATATTTTTGTCAGTCGCAAGAGTGCAAAAATTAAATCTTTCTCGCAGATGGTTGATGTATTATTAGGCTTACAATGGGGCGACGAAGGCAAAGGAAAAATTGTCGATTATTTCGCACCGGGATATGATGTGGTTGCCCGTTTTCAAGGTGGCCCCAATGCCGGCCATACACTATATGTAGAAGGAAAAAAAATCGTTTTACACCAGATCCCTTCAGGTGTTTTTCATGAAAATAGTATCAACCTGATCGGGAATGGGGTCGTTCTCGATCCGATTACGCTGCAGAAAGAATACAATAGCATTACCCCTTTCGGCATCGACGTCAAAAAGAACCTGTATATTTCCAGAAGAGCACACCTTATTCTGCCCACACACAGGGCTTTGGATAAGGCTTCTGAAGGGTCTAAAGGCAATGACAAAATAGGTTCGACGCTCAAAGGCATCAGCCCTGCGTATATGGACAAGACCGGTAGAAATGGCCTTCGCGTTGGCGACCTGCTTGATAAAAATTTCACTACATCTTATATCAAACTGAGGCTTAAACACCAGAGACTTCTGGACAACTTTAATTTCCAGGAAGATATCACGGCCTGGGAAGAAGAATTTTTTGAAGCCTTGGAGTTCCTGAAACAGTTTAAGATCGTAAACGGAGAATACTTCATCAACGAACAATTATCTGCAGGCAAATCTGTGCTTGCTGAAGGCGCACAGGGGAGTATGCTTGATATCGATTTTGGTACTTTCCCATTTGTTACCTCTTCCAATACCACCAGTGCAGGGGTTTGTTCCGGACTTGGCGTTGCTCCGCAAAAGATCAGGGATGTAATGGGTGTAACCAAGGCCTATTGCACAAGAGTTGGCAGTGGACCGTTTCCTACAGAACTCGAAGACGAAACAGGAGAAAGACTTCGCAAACTTGGAAGCGAATTCGGTGCAACGACAGGAAGGCCCCGCCGGTGCGGCTGGATTGATCTCGTAGCCCTTCGCTTTGCTTGCATGATTAACGGTGTCACCAAAATAATCATGACAAAGGCCGATGTGCTGGATGCATTCGAACAACTTCAGGTGTGTACTTCTTATAAAGTAGATGGTGAAGACACGCTTGATGTTCCTTTCCAGATGACACGCCATAAAATTGTACCCATGCTGGAATCATTTGAGGGATGGAAAACTGACAGCAGCATAATAAGAAAGGGGGAAGATCTTCCCGGCAAGATGAAAGAGTATATTGGGTTTATTGAGAAATATCTCGGCACCCGCGTTACCCATATATCTAACGGACCAGAAAGAGAACAGTTGATCGCACTTTAAAACACATTAAAAAAAACAGCGAAATATTTGGCTAATTAAAAACTTCGCTGAAATTTTACAACAAATCCTATTGGAACATGGCAGCTAAATCTGATAAGGAAAAGAAGACCACAAAGAAAGCTTCTCCAAAAGAAACCGAAGACACAGAAAAAAAATCATCACCTAAATCTGCAAATGATTCTGATGATGATGATCTGGATGATGAGCAAGATATGCCGGCAACAAAGCCTGCGTCCAAAGGCTCAAAAAAATCGAAGAGTTCATCTGAAGATGACGATGAAGACGACAGCGATGCCGACGATTCCGAGGACGACTGGAACAAAGTGGAAGAAGATGACAACTGGGATCCGGATTTCGATGAGTTTGATCTCCCAAAATCAAAAAACAAAAAGAGCAGTCCGGGTGGCGGCACTGGTACTCCTAAGAAAAAAGCCAAAAGTGATGATGACGATGATCTTGGCATCGATGACGAATTCAAAGACATGTTCAATGAACGTGGCGGCAGTGGATTCGATGATGACGACGATGATTATTAATCGGAACTTAAAGCCTGCCGCTAGTAATATTGCGGGCAGGGAGCTTCGGGGAAACAGCAGCAGGCTCATTTGAACTGGTCGCACCGTTCAACATGGCATTAACAGATTCGCTCAATATCTGGTTCTTTCTTGAATTAAATGATTCCATCTTCCCTGATGGGAGTTTTAACTCATAGCTGTTATTTGCTGTAGCGATCACCTTATCGAAACCTGGATTATACCTGTTGAAGTCCATTATATTCATTTCGATCAGTTGAGCAATTACGCCAGCATTATACTTTCCCCTGACAGTAACCGTTACGGCATCAATTGCTTCATCAGAACTGATGTTCCTGGTGAGGGTGAAATTTCCATTATTACCATAATGATCATCTGACTCTGAACGGGTAAGAGTAGTCAAACCGCCTTGTCCTTCAAAAATGTAATGAGTGCCGATAAACTTCTTTACATGGTTTCTGCTTTCCTCAGGAAGATAGTACTGAATTTCCCAAAAATTACGACTGCCACTTTTTTTGATGGCCCTCATCACATTGCCCGGACCACTATTGTATGCGGCAATAACCAGTAACCAGTCGTCAAAAATGGAGTAAAGTTCGGTAAGATATTTTGCAGCTGCTTCGGTGCTCTTCACGTAATTACTTCTTTCATCAATACTTTTATTAACCTTGAGCCCCATACGAGTGGCGGTGGCGGGCATGAACTGCCATGGTCCACCCGCTCCCGCTCCCGAAATGGAGGAAGGATTGAGGCGAGACTCGATAACAGCAAGATATTTCAGTTCTCTTGGCAGGTTATGCTGAACAAAAATTCCATCGATCATATTGAAAACCGGTCGCGCCCAATCTTTAAGTGTCATCAGGCTTTTGCCATTCCGATCAATATAATCACGAACAAAACTGATTGCGCGGGGATTGAGATGCGGAGACGAAAGCCCCAGGCCCAATCCATCAGTTTCGAAAAGGTCTTTGAAACTATAGGCGGGATTTTCCAGCGCTTTTTTTGTATCGGGCGCTATCTGGCTAAGCTT
>JBDTEB010000104.1:0-2515 GCA_039922795.1 Chitinophagaceae bacterium | reverse complement strand
CGTCGAGGTTCAGAAAAGTATGCGAACGCAAACGATGGAAGCAGGAACACAAAAATGGAGAGTATACCAAGCAATACCCGCATGGCGTTGGTAAAACCCGGTTTGCTGTAGTTAAAAGTGAGGAAATCCTGTTCGGAAACGTGAAAACCATTCATGACCAAAGGCCTCACAACTAAAATACCGATGAAAGCGAAAACAAACGTAAGGCAACCAAGCACGACAAGCTGAATAAAAGGGGCCTGGGATTTCAAACTTCTCTTCATACTGCTAAACGGGTCATAAATAATAAGTGTGTAAATTTGCACTCCTTGACACGGGTGCCGTGTTTATAGCGATTTGAAAGGGATTTTGTTCGATCCTGAAGGAATCATATCGGTATCTGAATGAAGATCCCGGTGTTTCACCGAGGCGATAAAGTTAATAGTAAAAGACAAATCATTAAGTATTGATTACAATTGGCAAGATAAAACTTCCGGAATTCCCCCTGCTGCTGGCGCCCATGGAAGATGTAAGTGATCCACCTTTCCGAGCAGTTTGCAAGGATAACGGTGCCGACCTGATGTATACAGAATTTATATCCTCTGAGGGGCTGATCCGCAATGCCATCAAGAGTAGGCAGAAGCTGGATATTTTTGATTACGAGCGACCGGTAGGAATCCAGATTTTCGGAGGCGATGAAGATAGTCTGGCCATGGCTGCGAAGATCGTAGATGTTACTGAACCCGACCTGCTGGATATCAATTACGGCTGCCCCGTGAAAAAAGTCGCCTGCAAAGGTGCCGGCGCAGGAGTGCTTAAAGATCTTGATCTGATGACGAGGCTAACACGGGCCGTTGTGAAAAGTACAAGTTTGCCTGTAACGGTAAAGACTCGCCTTGGATGGGATGAATCAACAAAAAATATTGAAGAAGTTGCCGAGCGTTTGCAGGATGTGGGCATCCAGGCACTCGCCATTCATGGTCGTACACGTGTTCAAATGTATAAAGGTGAGGCTGACTGGACCCTAATCGCAAAAGTTAAGAACAATCCCAGGATCAAGATTCCGATTTTTGGAAATGGGGATATCGACTCTCCCGAGAAAGCGCTTGAATATAGAAACAGGTACGGGGTGGACGGCATCATGATCGGCAGGGCCGCGATCGGTTATCCCTGGATCTTTAACGAGATCAGGTACTATCTTGACACGGGCCTACGACTTGCCCCTCCAAATCTGGAAGAACGCGTGGCAGTATGTAAAAAGCACCTTCATCATTCCGTATCGTGGAAAGGACCGATAACCGGCATTCATGAAATGAGACGACACTATTCGAACTATCTGAAAGGTCTTCCCAACATTAAAGAATACAGAAACCGACTTGTTACTCTCAACACGAAGGAAGAAATCGACCTTGTTCTTGACGAAGTGAGCATTCATTACGCAGGATTTATCTTTGAGAAGACTCCAATTGAACTGATCAATTACCACGAAAAGTGCCCGGTTTAGCCTGACTTGGAGCGGATAATCAAAGGTCATCAGTTTTTGTCTGATTGACGAACCCCTCGTAAACGGATCAAAACTATATTCGTTGGTTCAAGCACTACCGATGGATGATGAATATTACATGAAGCAGGCCCTGAAGGAAGCCAGGAAGGCTTTCGAAGCAGAGGAAATTCCGATAGGCGCGCTGATTGTGATTAAAGACACGATCATCGCAAGGGGTCATAACCAGGTTGAAAAGCTCAATGATTCTACGGCTCATGCTGAAATGATCGCGCTTACTTCAGCGTTTGGTTCGCTGGGAACAAAATACCTGCCGGATGCCTCCATCTTTATTACGATCGAGCCCTGCCTGATGTGTGCCGGAGCCTTATATTGGAGCAAGATAGGCAGGGTGGTTTTTGGCGCAGGCGATTCAAAGAATGGCTACAGCCGTTTCTGCTCAACACATGCCCTGCAGCAAAATAACGGTCTTCCTTTTCATCCGAAAACAACACTGCTGAATGGGCTGCTACAGGAAGAATGCGCTGACCTTATGAAGATGTTCTTCCAGGCAAGGCGCTGATCCGGTCAGGTCCGATTTTATCAAAGGTTGAGATAATTAAGGTTTCTGCTGAACTTTTTCGCCGTAATGGCTCTATTTTTGTTGGCCATTACAATAGTCTAATAACTTAAAATTTAATTTCTATGACTTTTACATTACCCGCGTTACCGTATGCAACTGACGCATTGGAACCACATATAGACAAGGCAACAATGGAAATTCATCATGGCAAACATCACCAGGCCTATGTTGATAACTTAAATAAAGCGATCGCGGGAACGGAGAACGAAAACAAGTCTCTTGAAGAACTGAATGCCGCTGCGGGTAAAATCAGTCCGGCAGTCCGCAACAACGGAGGAGGTCACTGGAACCATTCATTCTTTTGGGAAACGCTCACACCAGGTGGAAAAGGCAAACCTTCCGGAAAGCTGGCTGCTTCTATCGATGCAGAGTTTGGATCATTTGATGCTTTCAAAGAAAAACTTTCCCAGGCG
>JBDTEB010000103.1:0-2877 GCA_039922795.1 Chitinophagaceae bacterium | reverse complement strand
AACGAGCGTTGGTCGCAAGCCTGCCCTGGGCAGGATAGATAAGGTCCTTTACCAGGATCGACTCATCCGTATAAGCGTGTGCAAAGATTGATGCATTAACAATTTTCAGATTCGAATTGTCAATGTAAAGTACCTTCAATACATCCGTCAGTTTGTCAAGGTTTTCTACAAGTTCCTTATCGCGGGAAGTGACAGGGAGACTATCAATCAACGCAGTGTTCGGCCTTATGTTTTGAGCCCAATGAGTGACCTCTTTTTTACAACCAAAAACTGCGAAGAAACATGTCATAATCAATGTGATTTTCACCTTTTGCATTTGTTTTGTTTTAATGATTTGCGTTCGTTTTTTTAACCGTTCCACATCATAAAACTATCCTGCCTGCAAAGGCTTTAACGGGTGTTATCACCCTAATTATTTATTCTCTTTTACTAAACCCTGTTCACTCATGAAGCTGCAATTAAGGATTAATTATTTTCTGTTTATTTGACATATATCAAATCCTTTCCGGAGCAAAATCAATACTTGTAGATAAAAAAATACCCACAAAGCTTTTACGCTTCGCGGGTATACTTTAGAACTCTTAAACATCTATATACTCAACAGTTCTTCCAGGTTGTTTAACCCAGCGGCAAATCCTTCCCTGAAGCCCTTCTTTACGACGGTATCCATATCGGCAACACTATCGAAGAGGATCTCAATGGAAACGGTTGTTTCCTTCGTATCTCCACGGAAATCTTTCGTCCAGTGCATTGTGGGAAAATCATTTGAAATATTTCCGTCTGCATCGCAAAAGTTTGTGTCATTATGGATCGCCTGTCTGGGTTCTATCTTTTTATAACTTTCCCTGCACCACTGGTTATCTCCTTTCGGCCCCATCATACAATACAACCAGTAGCCACCAACCCTGAAATCCATTGTTTTTGTTTCGGCCCGGTACGGCTTTGGTGCCCACCACTTGTCCAGCATCTCACTCTCTGTCCAGGCTTTCCAAACCTGTTCCAGCGACGCCGCGAATGATCTCACCACATGGAGGGTTTTCTTGTCAATGTCTTTTGTGTAGACTGCATCATTGGTTGTCATGGCTTTTTATTTTTTTGCTTTTTCAATAAATTGTCCAGCTGATCAAATCGACTGTCCCAATTGGCCCTGAATTGTTGCAGGTAATTATCTACCTCTTTCATTTTTTTTGCGTTGAAAAAATAATAGATTTCCCTCCCCACCTGTTCCTGCCGGAGCAACTGGCATTCGGAAAGTATTTTGATGTGTTTGGAAACGGCCTGCCGGCTGGTATTGAACTGTTCTGCCAGCGCATTCGGAGTCATCGCCTGCAGTGCAATAAGGCTCAGAATAGCCCTTCTCGTGGGATCGGCAATTGCCTGGAATACATCTCTTCTCATTAATAACTGGCTTTGATCAGCAACTAAACGGTTGCAATATATGAGCAACTGATCGATTGCGCAAATTATATTTTAATTGTGCCTGGACGGTCAACGCAGATGCTGACATGAAACGGCTGCTGGAAGACAACTTCAACCAGATGAGGACGAATGAACCCGAGATGCTTTTCAGTTTACTAAAATAACCGCGATTCTGTTACCCTGCAGCTTTTGCTTCCAGTACCTCGACCTCGAAAACCAGGACGCTATTTGGCGGAATATCCTTGCTGCGACTGCGTATCGAGTAAGCGAGACCTGAAGGTATGATCATTCTGATCTTTCCGCCCACCCTGCAATTTACCAGGCCGAGTTGCCAGCCTTTGATCAGTCTTGCCAGCGGAAACTTAGCAGGTTTATCTTTCGTCTGGTCGAATATTGTACCGTCTTTTAACAGCCATCCTTTATAATATACGCTAACCGTGTCCGTTAGTTTTACCAGCTTGCCTTTGCCTGCCTGAATCATGTAGTAAAACACCGTTCCGAATGAACCGGTGGTATCGGTTTTTGAATCAATGATTTCTAGTTTGTCAATCGCTGCCTGGGCGGTACTGTCCAGGTGATTGGTTACGCTGAAAACAGGAGATTTGGTGTCAGTATTCCGCAGGTTTTTCCAGGTTCCATTGCTCCTTTGTATCCAGGCATCCTGAACGGCCATCCGGTTCCCGATGGGAATTGATTTTTTTCCGGATACTTTTATCGAGGGTGCGTTTAAATATTGCGCGCGGTCGGTTGTTTTAAAGGATGCGATCAGTTTCCATTGGCTTTTTTCTGGAAGGAATAGGTATCCGGTGTAGAAGCTGGCATGCGATGCGCTGTCAGCAAGTGTTGTTATAAGAAGTTTATACTTCGTGTTTTGTTTCCAGTTGTATTTCCAGGAAACGGACTGGCGGCCGATCCTGGTAGTTTCCAATCCTGTGGCGATAAGGGTGGTGTTCCGAGCCAATCCTGTGGCGATAAGGGTAGTGTTCGGAGAGATGGAATCCAGCGTGAATATTACTGTTTTTCTTTTCCCTTTTTTGTACAGGCCGAGGCTTTCCTTGCTGAAGCAGCTACTGTAGAAGCCGTTACTGGCATCGGTTACCGAGATTTCCGCGTACCATTGCGCGGCCTTTACCGTATCGGGGACTGGGTACGAGATTATTGTGGATTTTCGAAATTTTGCTGATTGGGCAGATGCGGTGGCGGTGATCAGGAATAGCAGGAGGATGGTGGTTCTCATGGGATGAATTGTTTCGTAATGGTGTGAGTTTTTGTTGTGCGGGCGAGACTTACGTCCGCATTGGGATGTTTGTTTTGATCGTGTAACGTTTGTCTAGTAGGGGCGGGCCTTGCGTCCGCCTTGCGTGCGGAAAGGAGCAGACTGCCGGTATTCGCAACAGCGAATCTCCTCATGGAATGGGTCGGTTCACAGTGTATAATTTTCGCCCTTTTCGCAGGCAG
>JBDTEB010000102.1:0-4183 GCA_039922795.1 Chitinophagaceae bacterium | reverse complement strand
AAATTTGAAACGCGAATTTCGCGGTGGCCTGCACCACGTGTTTTGGCCGGCAGGGCGGACGCAAGGCCCGCCCCTACGTTGTCGGTCTGACGAAATATTGAACGGTTTTTTTTTGAAAATTATGGCTTGAGAATCACGCAGTAAACGTCACACCCCCATCAAAAAGCATTCTACCGGACTCCTGTAACGCCGGGATGCGTGGCACGCCCGCTCGCCGGGCTCCAGGACTGATACTGGTATCCGCCCCGCTCAATGCCTATGCTTCCCGAAATGGAAAACGTTCTTTCATCATTTACATATTGCAAACCAAGCTCGGCGCGCGAATACAGCCCCGGCTGCCAATAGTTGCCGAAAGGAGTGGCCTTGCCACCGGTCACAAAGCTGCGACTGAAATTCGAGAATGTGGGCGCCACCGAAACGCCCGCAAAAGCATAGAGATTATTTGTAAGTCTGCGGTTCAGCTGCAAACCAATAGGCGCCGCAAGAATGCTGGCGTTTCCACCCCTGTAAAAACTAAAGGCGCTCACCAGGTAACTGTATTTGCTCACGGACCATTTGCCTGAAGGAAGACTGTCGCCCAGGGTCGCCAGGTTATTGTGGTAAAGCCTGTCATAAGCGTTCAGCGGCAGCACTGATTGTGCCTGCACAACAGCAGTTGAAATCAACAAGGCAAAAAGGATGAATTTCCGCATACTCGTAAGTTAACGCATAAAAATACGCCAGCCTTTTCAAAGCCGGAAAGATTTAAGCTTTTTAACGAGATCCCGACCTGGAACAATAGATGGCTTGCCGGAAAGAAATCGACAAGACCGAACTCTTCTACCGGACAGCAAGTTATTTTACCGCAGGTAATACTGGCAGATTTTGATGGAGATCCGAAACTTACTTTGCGGCCTTCCACGGATTTGCCTGTCATCCGCATTCGGATAAATATTTAGAAATCAAACATGAGAGAAAAAAATCATCCATACTTTACCGCACTATTGGGCCTGATCATGCTCAGCTGTTTTCTCACCCTGGGCGCCCTGGCCCAGGCTCCGGGAATACTGGCGGGCCGTGCACTGGACTCGAGCGGTAGAGGATTGCCCGCAGTCACGGCAAGCTTGCTCAGGGCCAAAGATTCCGCGCTGGTGAAGGTCTCGGTTTCTGACAAGGATGGTCGTTATAAATTCGAAAACTTAAAGGAAGGAAAATATTTTATCTCCCTAACTTCCGTGGGATTCGACAAGAGCCCTGGGAAGGTGTTTGATATAGCCGCAAATACAAGTCTGGAACTGCCTGCAGTAACCATGGCTTTGTCATCAAAAGAACTGGACGCCGTAACGGTTCAAGCGAGGAGGCCACTGGTAGAAAACAGGATCGACAAGATGATCGTGAACATCGATGCTTCCCCAACAAATGCCGGATCAAGTGCGATGGAAGTGTTGGAAAAATCACCCGGCATCAGTGTCGATCGTGACGGGAACATCAGCATAAAAGGAAAACAGGGCGTAATTGTACTGATAGATGGCAAGCAAACATTTCTCAGCGCAGCCGATCTCGCCAATCTCCTTCGCAATATGCCTTCCAGCCAGCTCGACCAGATAGAGATCATGACGCAACCGTCTGCCAAATTCGACGCTTCCGGCAACTCGGGGATACTTAATCTTAAAACAAAGAAAAACCTCGCCAAAGGATTTAATGGATCGATAAGTCTTTCGTATGTGCAGGGCCGTTATCTCAAATCTCCCAACAGTTTTAATTTTAATTATCGCTCGGGAAAGTTCAATGTATTTACCAGTCTCAGCTATTCACGATGGTCAAATATTAATGATCAGCACATCAACAGGAAGTTCAGGCAGAATGATGTAGTTACTTCGGTCTTTGATCAGCAGGCAGATCAGAAAAGTTACTCCGACAACTATAGTGCGAGATTTGGAATGGATTATTCCATCGATAAGAAAACGACAGTCGGTTTCCTGGTTAACGGTATCATCAATCCTTCGCATTGGCAGAACCTCGGCAGGGCAGATATTTATAATGGAACCGGCAGGCTGGACTCCTTCAACCTGGTGACAACAATAAATAACGACAGCTGGAAAAATTTCGGCGCAAACCTGAATTTTAAGAGATCGCTCAACAACAGCGGGAAAGAAATTACCGCGGATTTCGACAGGATTCAATATAATACCCGTAGCCGACAGACTTCTGATAACTATAATTATCTCGCCAATAATATGCTTTCCGGCGATCCCTTCCTGCTTCGCGGAGACCTGCCTGCAGAGATCAGCATTTACAGCGGTAAAGCAGATTATGTGCATCCGCTCACGAAGGAATCCAAGTTCGAGGCCGGTGTGAAGACCAGTTTCGTAACGACGGATAATGACGCCCGGTACAGCTTCTACGACAAGGGTCAAAGTCAGTGGTCCGTTGATAATACCCGATCGAATCGTTTTAAATACCGGGAGAATATCAATGCCGCTTACGTGAATTACAGTCAGCAAATAAAAAAATGGGGATTTCAAACCGGGCTAAGGTTTGAGAATACAATGGCCGATGGACGGCAGGCTGGAAACGCCACGCAGAAGGATACTTCTTTCAAAAAAAATTATTCGCAATTGTTTCCGACTGCCTATCTGAGTTACGCCTTAGACGATAATAACCAGTTCGGGTTTTCTTATGGTCGTCGAATCGAAAGGCCTAATTACCAGGATATGAATCCGTTCCAGTATTTCCTGGATCAGTACACATACCGCCAGGGCAATCCAAATCTCACCCCGCAATTCACGCACAATTTCGAACTGAGTCATAATTTTCATAAGGCATTAAATACCTCGCTTAGTTATAGCGCTACTTCCGATATCCTGAATGATGTGCTCAAACAAAATGATCAGACAAAGGTGACATTCCAGACGAAAGAAAATGTAGCGAAAAGTCAAACGATCGGGCTCTCGGTTAGTTACAATGCGCCGGTTAATACCTGGTGGACGACCAGCCTTTTTGCCAATGTTTACCACAGCCATTATGAGGGTGTCGTCAACGATATCGCGCTGGATGCAAGGCTGGCCTCGTTTATGCTGAATGCCAGCGAGCAGTTTCGTTTTGCCAGAACATGGACCGCAGAAGTGAGCGGATTTTATCGAGGCAGTACGCTGGAAACAGGGATGTTCCTGATCCGCCCGATGGGCGTGGTATCTTTTGGGTTTGGCAAACAGATCCTCCATAAAAAAGCAACGCTTAAACTGAACATCACCGATCCGTTTTTTATACAGAAAGCGAGGGTGCTCATCGATTATGGGAATATTGACGCATTGGTCACCAATCGATGGGACAATCGCCGGGTAGCGCTGGTATTTGTTTACAGTTTTAGCAAAGGCCAGAACGCCCAACCGCAGCGCAGAAGATCAAGCGGCGCGCAGGATGAACAGAACCGGGTGGGCGGTGGTGGTTAAGGCATCAGGCACTTAGCGCTGCTGCAGCGAATGCCCTGCACTTCTTAACTTCGGCAACCGCGTCAGAACCCTGAGGTATCGCGTACTCCAGTTCTATTGTTACAGGAAATTTATACTTGTTCTTTTTGATTAATGCGAGGGCTTCCTTTATTGGTGTATCCCCCTGGCCCCAAACCATGTTTGGGCCTTCATGAAACTTGCGGTCTTTCAGGTGCATGCTCGTGATCCGGTCATGATATTTTTCGATGAATGGCAGCGGACTCTCGCTGGTTCCAGCTACATAGTGTCCCAGATCGAGATTGATGCCGTTGTATTTTGACTGCGCTAATGCGGCGTCCCAGAGTGTCGGCGTCGCCTGTGCGTGGGCGTGATAGCCCACCATCATTTTATGTTTTGTCGCTATATCGCCAAGTCGTTTTGTTTGGGCGTCATCGGGCAGCTCTACGGTGACGTGGTTTGCACCCAGGGCCTTTCCGGCAACAAAAGCGTAGTTGATTTCTTCGTCAGTGTTCGAGGTTTTCAGGGCATTGGGCTTCCACGCATAGATCGTTACGCCCGCATCATTATACATTTTTCTGAGTGCCTTGAATTTATCCATCGGTGCGCCCGCTCTCCATTCAGCCATCTTTTTCGAGAAGTCGGCTCTTGCTTCGCCGGCAGCCATCCTCGGCGCCCCTGCGTAAGCTTCGGCAGCATCACCCATCAGTTCGATAGCATTGATGTTGCAGTCGATACAATATTGCAGCAGGTTT
>JBDTEB010000101.1:0-3541 GCA_039922795.1 Chitinophagaceae bacterium | reverse complement strand
GAAGCTGTTCAGAAAGGCGGGGATCCAGCCAAGGAGAAACACATCATTGAAGTCTGGCGCGACTGGTACCTTGAGGCAATAGAAAAAACAATCGACATCCCGGTGAAAGATGGTGGTTCACCCTTAAGGTCCGCCATTGCAACAGATATTAAGAAAATAAATGACGCTGCTGAAAAAGCAATTGCCGAATTATGATCAATAAATTCCGTCAGTCTTCAGGATTTCATGAACTGCGGTAGCAGAACTTTTATTATCCAATCAAAATGCAAGTCATCGGGGGCTGACAAAATTCTTAAAAAGATTGCAGAAAAAAATGTGTGCCTGAATATAACAGCCTTGCATAAGCGCGTATTAAATTCTTGCTATTTCCCGTATTTTATCTGGTAAATATTCCCTTTGACATCATCGGAAACGTAGAGAGAGCCGTCCGGACCCATGGCAAGTCCGCATGGTTTATGTACATCCTGGTCACTGCTGAAATTGTCTGCGAAGATTTCCCAGTCGCCGGACGGTTTGCCATTCTTAAACGGAACAAAACCTACGAGATAACCTTTTTTCAATTCAGGTGACTTGCCATGAAAAGCCACAAAGGCACCATTCCTGTATTTTGCGGGGAACTGGCTTGCTGTGTAAAACATCAGGTCGTTTGGTGCCAGGTGAGCGGGAAAAGTCACTGAGGGTTCCTGGTACTTTTTTATCCCTTCTTTTTTTCCGTCTCCTCCGTATTCGGGAGCAAGTATTTGTTTGTGCTGGAAATGATCGTAATAAACGTATGGCCATCCCCCATCGGCCCCCTTTTTCACTTCATACATTGTTTCTGCTGGAATCATGTTGTTTTGATCTGCCGTAAACATGGCGGGATACAGATCGTTTAACTGGTCCCTGCCATGTTGCATGATGAAAAGAGAGTTTGATTTTGTGTTCCAGTCGATCCCCACCGCGTGTTTGAACCCGGTAGCATAATGCACCGCATCACTATATGTCTGGTTTGTTTTATTTGTTTTGAACTGCCATACGCCACCTACGGAGTCCAGCAGGGGACAGGGGTTGGGGGCAACTCTTGATTTTGGATCGACCAGGCAGGAGCCTAAATAGGAACCGACATTTACATAAATATTTTCGTTATTGTCGAAGGCAAAAGTTTTTGCATTATCCCTGTTCCTGTTAACCAGGCCGACAATGATTTTTTCAGGTTCATTCGGGTTAATCACTTCACCATTTTTATCGAGTTTGTATCGATAGACGTCATCATTGGATGAGGTATAGAGGTAATCGTTTTTTATAGAAACCTCCGTTCCCGGGAAATTTCCAAAGGCAGCGGCCTGAACCAATTTGCCATCTGTACCTGATGATTTCAGATAAATAATGCCTTTACCGTCTTTGAGTTTTGAGAGTTTTACATATATACCGCCCTGTTTGGTAACGGCCAGATGTCTTGCCCCTGGAAGTCCTTCGAATACTATGGAGGAGCTGAAACCGTCGGGAAGTACCAGGGCATTCGGGGCAGTTTTCGTGCTTACTGGGCTTGTGCTATTTTGTGCGCGTGACGTTTGGGCGAACGCCAAAGTAAAAAGAAGTGCGCCGGAAAGAATCGTTTTTATAGTCATCGGGAAGTTTCGTTGAGCAACAAATGTAAGATTCCCGATGACATTTCCGCATGATGGAGGCATAAAGTCAGGGTTGCGTTGATTTTGCGCGACCGCGATTGGTGGGAGAGGGTGGTGGGCATTCTTTTAAAAAGGTTGAAGGGTTGCCCCCTACGGGGCAAAATCCGGTTTACTATTGGTGCTACAAATGGGGAGCCCGTACCGGGCAAAGAAGGTGTGTCAGAAGAAGCATGAGTAAGCGTAAGAAGGCCGAACGAGGCCGAAATGTAAACGAGAAGGTATAAGGTGGCGTAACGAGGGCCGAAATAATCCCAGAGGAGGCGTAAGGTGGTGGCGTAAGGAGGCGAAGGAGGCAAAACGAGGCCGAAAAATCCCCGAGGAGGCGTAAGGCGGCATAACGAGTCCGAAAAAATCCCAGATGAGGCGTAGGATGCGGAAACATGCCCGCGGAGCCTCCATCCCGGAAAATAACGCCAGCCCTCTTTGACCCGTAGGGTCTACCCATTTGTAGAAAACACCGTAACGCGAAAACGACCCCGTAGAGGTCACCCTTCTAACCTCTGAACATATAAACCATTCGCAAATGACCGTTTCACGGTGACCAATACTCGCTAAAAAAGAACGCTCCCAAACCCTCTCTGGCTCTGTATCTCAGCCCGCCAGATAAACGATGCGTCACATTAAAAAAAAATGATTACATTTGCAAAACTCGATAAACTCACTTTCACTCACCCGGATGACTTTCCCACAAGAATTTGATCAGAAAGTATTGACAATGAGGATATCATTACCAGGTTTCTTTTGAAATAATTTATTTCTGCATCCTGGGCAGAAAATTAATTACTAAACAAGACAAAAATGAATGTTGAAGAAATTGAAAAGTTTTTAAGCAAAGATAAAATTGCCGAAGAGAAATGCGTAAAGATCAATTTTAAGAAAAGAGATTCTATTTTTGGACTTTTTATAAAAACCAACGACTACAACGATCTGAAATCCAAAAATTTCTGGCGCATTGTAACACGTCGCCATTTTGAAGAATACAATAAATCAAAAGACATAAACCTGGCCAAGATTTTCAGCGGTTCCGAATTTTCACGCCTGGTTCTCTATAAAGATACTTTCGAAGAGTAAGACCTTCCTCCTCATAAAATTACAAGCAGCCAGCCCGCTTACATAGCAGGTCTGGCTGTTTTTTTTTCGGAGATACACCAATTCCTCAGCAATGCGATCTCAAATCGGCAAAACTTTCTATCTTAGGTGCTGACTCACAACCAACTGTTAGTAACCATCTTAACCAACGGTTCCAACCCATGGCATCACTTACCAGCAAGCAGTACCGATTCGCCTTTATCCTGATCACTTCATTATTCTTTCTTTGGGGTTTCGCACACAACCTCGATCCCGTGCTGATCCCTCATCTGAAAAAATCCTTCACGCTTACCACAACTCAGGCTACGCTGGTTGATACGGCTATCTTTTTCGCCTATTTCGTGATGGCGATTCCGGCAGGCTTTATTATGAAGCGATTCGGTTATAAGGCCGGCATAATCAGCGGCCTCCTGATTTTCGCCCTCGGATCCTTTCTCTTTATTCCAGCGGCGAATACCCAGAGCTACAATTTTTTCCTGCTCGCTTTATTCATCATAGGTTGTGGACTAACCATCCTGGAATCCGCGGCCAACCCCTATGCATCCTCACTCGGTGACCCTGAAACCTCCACCCAGAGACTGAACCTTTCTCAATCGTTTAACGGACTGGCTGCTACGGTGGCTCCACTTGTTGGTGTTCGTCTGATCCTTACAAAGGGTTATACCGAGAACGAGCTGGCGGCGATGACGGAAACTGCCAGGAAAGTCGCGCTCGCCTCAGAGGCATCATCGGTAAAGATGCCCTACCTGATCCTGGGAATCGTACTGGTAGGGATAGCGTTGATG
>JBDTEB010000100.1:0-7946 GCA_039922795.1 Chitinophagaceae bacterium | reverse complement strand
CTTTTATCGGCTAACCTACGAAATGTTTTGATAGGAGAGGGCAGGTGCCACTGAATTCCGGTCTGATGCTTAGGTCTTCTGCTCTTTCTGCTGGCGCCGTGCTTTGCCCGAGAGTTTTTCCTTTTGTGCAAGATACAATCCGGAGATCACGGCGGCGGTCCCTATCCATGTGTACCAGGTGATCGGCTCTTTCAATAAAATATAGGCGTAAACAAAACCGAAGATCGGGCAGAGAAAAAGCCAGAGCGATGCCTGGACCGCGTCAATTTTAACCAGGTAAAACCAGAGTTGCAAGGCAACAACAGAAACAGGAATGATAAGCCAGAAAACCGACAGCCAGAAATTGAGATCGAGTGTGGCATTATTAAAATCTGCAGCAAAAATCGTAAACGGAAGCAGAAACAGTCCACCGATCAACACCTGCCAACCGTTTATAACGATATTGGGTAAACGCCAGTCGACGCTTGTATAATAGACTGTCGCAACCGATACCGATATCATGGCCACCAGCAGAATGAAAAGGCCTTCCACGCTGGCATGACTGCCTTTCAGAAGTGGCCACGACACGATCAGCACGCCGGTAAGCCCAAGAATAATGCCGGCAACTTCAAACCATTTTAGCCGTCGTTTCATCCAAAGCGCCGAGAACAGCATAATAAAAAGCGGGCTCGTAGCGGTAGACAAACTTCCGATACCAGCAGACACTTTTTTTATCGCGAGCACAAATGCGCCCAGGTAAATGGTGGTATTGAGCAGGGCGAAAATAGCGAGGGGTTTCCAGTTGTTTTTCTTCGGCAATGGATATTTCCCTGGGTATAACAGGTATGTATACCCTATCATGAGCGAGCCTGCGATCATGAATCTAATATTGGCCAGGATGAGTGGGTCGGCGGATCGAACACCAAACTTTGTTGCAACGGAAGCCGAGGCCCACAAAGCCGCAAATAAAATACCTGGCAGCAACTGTCGCATCTGAATTGATTTAAAAAGTCTTCACCATTTCGGTACTGGCTTCCTGTAGTTCTTCCCCTGTAGGTTGTCTCCTTAGTTTTCTTGCGCCGGCAAGAACGATCACCAGGCCGGTGACCGCACAAACCGCCATGGTACCACTCATCGGCAGCGCCGAGTTGTTCGTAAGCCAGCTGACGATCGCGGAAACCATGGCGCCAATGCCCATCTGTATTCCCCCCATCAGGGCTGAAGCCGATCCCGCTTTTTTGGCAAAGGGAGCCAGGGCAAGTGCTGATGAATTGGGAAAGATAAAACCCTGGCAACTTAGAAAGAGGAACAAAAGCCCTACAGCGATCGGCACATTAAGCCAGTGGAAAATTGAGCCGATCGATAACGCGATGGCGGCGAGCGCCTGGCCTGCCAGCGCAATAGGAATGATCGACTCGCTCCTGGCGCCGCGACGAAGAATGACACTGTTTAGCTGGCTCGCTATAATCAGGCCCAGTGCATTAAAGGCAAAGATCCATCCGTATTGCTGACTGGTCACTTTGAACAATTCCATAAATACGTAGGGTGATCCTGAAATATATGCATAAAGTCCGGCGCCCGCAAGAGAGCCTGTGAACACGTAGGTGTAGAATTGCGGCTGTATCAGTACGTCGAAATAATTTTTCAAAATTTTCAGCGGACGGAGGGAAAGTGATGCATCCGGGTTCTGACCTTCGGGCAATGAAAAATGCACTGCTGTAAGTATCGATGCCCCTAAGACCGCGAGGATGATAAAAATATAATGCCATCCGAAATGGGTGGTGACGTAGCCGCCAACTGTGGGAGCAATCATTGGCGATACCCCGATAACAAGCATCAGGAGAGAGAAGACCCTGGCATTTTCCTGCACCGGAAAAATATCCCTTACAAGTGCCCTGGCGGCCACCATCCCGGCGCATCCTCCGAGAGCCTGGAGAAAACGGAAAGCGATTAGAGCCTCTATACTTCCCGCGATCGCACAACCCAGCGACGCGAGGATATAAAGACTTAAACCAAAATAAATCGGATTTTTTCTGCCAAACCTGTCGAGAAGCGGACCATACAGCAGCTGTCCGGCAGAAATACCGATAAAGAAACTCGATAGCGACAAGGAAACACTGGCGACCGAGGTATGCAAACTTTCTGCTATCCCTGGAAAACCGGGAAGGTACATATCTATCGAAAACGGACCTATCGCGGAAAGCGTACCGAGTATAAGAACGACAAGAAAATACCGTTTTGACGTCATGATGAGTGGCCGCGAAGATATGCCCTATGGTTGTACACGTGTAGGATCAGTAGGAATTAAGGGGCTTTTCACGAAAATGTAATACAGGCTTATTATCATTGAACCGATCCAGAAAAGATAAAATCCCAGGTGGAAACGCTCACCCATAAGCCGGTAGGAAAGGTCATGCCGAAAAGTGCTGAAGGTGAAATAAAGTCCGACAGCTGCAAAAACCAGGATAATAATCTGAATCCTTTTGGCCTGTTCAACGCGTTGTTGAATTTGTGCCTGGATGGCTAACAGGGCCATAAGAAGAATAAAAACGACGATTGCTCCTTTCCACCATGTCTTCAGAAAGGCGTAGTTTCTATAGAACAGGCTCATGCCCATGCCGCCGAAAAAAGATGCTTTAGATATCAGGTAACCCGATAGTTGGGACAGCAGAATAAGAAAAATGATCAGTGCCATCCTTGGCGTCATCCCGATTCGGTTTGATGCGAACATATTATTTGCCGGTTGATTCGGCGCGGCGTGCTTTAATTGCATGGACAAAGGTTTCTAAATGGTATTCTTTTTCCCGATTATGGAACAAATCTGGCGTTCAGGAAATTATTATTCGCTGTAATTGAGGTTCTTACAAATCCGGCATTCGGATTGCCGGTAATGGTTTCCTGGTTTGTTACACCGAAGGGTGTAAAGCAGATCAGGGTAAATTTGCTGAAAGCAGCAAATCCGTACTCTATGGCCCCGGTTTTCCGGGGCCTTTTTTTACCTTCACTTATCCATCTCTACCGCTTCTTCCAACTTTGTTCCATCCTCGATTTGAGTGATATAGATCTCCGTATTCTTCCCGAAGCGTTTTTTGTACGCATCTTTTATAAATAGGGAAAAAGCATCAACCCTGTCTTTTTCTACCAGGTTAATGGTACAGCCCCCGAAACCGCCGCCCATCATCCTGGTACCCGTGACGCCGTCAAAACCATGCGCATTTTCTGCGAGAAAATCAAGTTCAGGGCAACTTACCTTGTAAAGTTTGCTCAGTCCTTGATGCGTCTCGTACATCAGTTTGCCAAAACCGGTAAGGTCGCCGGCCGCGAGCAATTTACAACCAGACAGCAGCCGCTGGTTTTCGGTAAGTACAAAATAACATTTGGTAAAAACTTCCTCCGGCATCTCGTCCTTATGTTCCATCAATGTATCGAACGGAATATCCCGCAGCGATTTTGCTTCAGGAATATACTTCTTCATAATAGATACGCCCAGTTCACATTGCAGCCGCCGGATATTGTATTCCGTGCCCGCAAGCGAATGCTTCACCATGGAATTAACCATAACGATCTTGTGATCGGGGAAATCAAAAGGAATATACTCAAACTCCATGCTCCGGCAGTCGAGTTTCATAACGTTGCCTGCCTTACCGTAAAGACTGGCAAACTGATCCATGATCCCGCACATGACCCCAACAAATTTATGCTCGGTTTTCTGCCCGATATAAGCCAGTTCCATCCGGGACAGGCCACAGTCAAAAAGCGTATT
Organism: Chitinophagaceae bacterium; assembly: GCA_039922795.1. Classification (GTDB taxonomy): domain Bacteria; phylum Bacteroidota; class Bacteroidia; order Chitinophagales; family Chitinophagaceae; genus JADCRZ01. Next base: position 4,204 of record JBDTEB010000100.1, on the reverse strand, counting down.
TAATGCAAATCCAAAAGCAGAGCAAAGGGCGGCAGAAGAGCTCATGCCTGCGCCCACGGGCACATTGCCGTCGATCAGCACATCCACTCCGCGAATATGATGGCCACCCTCCCGCACGAAATAAGCAACCCCAAGAAGGTAAGAGGCCCATCCTTCCTGCATCACAATCTTCATATCATTGACCGAAAAACTGAAGGTCTCGTCAAATTCATTTGCATAGGCATTGATCGTTTCGGAATCGTTGATGGCGATGGCAACATACATTTTCTTATCTACGGCTCCCGGCAATACAAAACCTTCATTATAATCGGTGTGTTCGCCGATCAGGTTTACCCGGGCAGGCGAAGAAACGATCAATGGCTCCCTGCCAAATCGTTCAACAAATTTTTTGCGGATACTATACATTATTGGTTCGTTAGCTGACAAATTTATAGGAATGTGCGAGGAAATATCCATAAATTTTGCAGGCTTTTGCTTTCCCAAACATTCATGCCCTATCTTGATAATGGCCAATAAGGCTTTACTTTGCTGGCGGCTTCGCGGGTATCCCGGATCAGGGGAATCGGCACCCGGGCCTTTCATCACTAGTAGCTCCTTCAATTATGAGATCAGGTAAATGTATCTTGGCACTTCTTATCCCGTTAATTTTCAGCGGTTGCCTGGAAATTAATGAAGACATTTCAGTTGCTAAAAATGGCAGCGGCAAATATGACATGAAGATGGACATGGGCCAGATGTTCGAAATGATGCAGTCTTTCATGCCGGCAGAAGAGCTTGAAAAAGCCGACCTGGATCACCCCAGAGACACAACGGTTCTATTAAAAGATTATATCGACACCGCGTCCAACCTTACCGCGGAAAAAAAGGCCTTGCTGAGAGACGGGTCCGTACACCTGAAAATGAATATGGCCGAAAAAATCTTCAACATCGACATGAAATATCCTTTCACCACGCTGGATAATTTTCAAAAGATGTATGCAAGCATAGGTGAAAGCGCCACAGGCTTTGGCGACATGCTTAAAGGTCTTAACGGACCTGGCGGAACAGAAGGACAGGCGGAACAACCCAATCTCAACAAGATCGGCTCCTATTTCGATATCGTTTCCGACAAAAGCTCTATTTCCAGAAAACTGAATAAGATAAAATACGCCGCTATGGCTAACGACTCCATGATGGAACAGATGAGAGGAATGAGCTCGATGGGTGGCGGAATGCTCGACCTGAAACTGAACATGACCGTTCATCTGCCGTCTGCAGCAAAAAAGATTTCCGGCGTAAAGGCAAAACTTTCCGAAGACAAAAAAACGGTTACGCTGAATAACAACATGCTCGACATTTTCGAACATCCCGAAAATTTTGAGTTCTCGGTACAATTCTAGTTTTCACAGCTTGTATTATTTCACAGAATCCTGCTGCCATTATGATTAAGACTGATTTTCTGATTATCGGATCCGGCATCGCCGGACTCACTTACGCTTTAAAGGTCGCCAACCATTTTCCTGACAAACAGATAACGGTGATCACCAAAACGCAAACCGACGAAACAAATACTAAATATGCACAGGGCGGTATTGCCGGTGTCACTGATTTTGAAAAAGATAGTTTCGAAAAACACATAAACGATACGCTGATTGCCGGTGACGGACTTTGCAACAAAGAGGTGGTGGAGATCGTAGTGAGGGAAGGCGTGGACAGAATCCGCGAGCTCATCGAAATGGGCGCACGTTTCGACAAAGAAAAGGATGGCGATTATTCCCTCGGCCGGGAAGGAGGCCACAGCGAGTTCAGGATCCTTCATCATAAAGACATCACAGGCTGGGAGATGGAGAGGGCACTTGTTGACACGGTTGAAAAACAGGCCAATATCAGGATCATCAAACATTGCTTTGTGCTTGACCTGATTACCCAGCATCACCTGGGCTTCCTGGTTACCAAGGCTACGCCCGATATTGAATGTTATGGCGTGTATGCCTTTAATCTGGAAAACAACCAGATAGAAAAGGTCATTGCCAAAATTACACTCCTCGCCACCGGGGGCAACGGCCAGGTGTACCGCACCACCACAAACCCGAGTATTGCAACTGGTGATGGGGTTGCCATGGTTTACCGCGCCAAGGGCCGCATAGAAAATATGGAATTCATCCAGTTTCACCCCACCGCTTTATACGAGGCAGGTGTCGGCGGACAGGCATTCCTGATCACGGAAGCCGTGCGCGGCGATGGTGGCATTCTCAGGAACAAAAAAGGCGAGGCCTTTATGGAACGCTATGATGAAAGAAGAGATCTGGCACCAAGAGATATCGTGGCCCGCGCCATCGATAGCGAAATGAAGATCACGGGTACGGAACATGTATATCTGGACTGCCGTCATATGGACCAGGAAAAGTTCCTGCATCATTTCCCGAATATTTACGAAAAATGCCTGGCTGAAGGCATTGATGTGCGTAAGGACATGATACCCGTAGCTCCCGCTGCGCATTATAGCTGCGGCGGCATCAAGACCGATGAATGGGGAAGAACCAGTATCAATAATCTTTACGCCGCCGGCGAGTGTGCATCAACAGGGCTCCATGGCGCCAACCGTTTGGCCAGCAATTCGCTTCTTGAAGCCATGGTCTTCGGCCATCGGTGTTTTATAGATGCCGCAGCAAAATTCCCTTCCGTTGAATTCCAGGAAAATATCCCCGACTGGAATGCAGCAGGTACCAATGACCCAAAGGAGATGATCCTGATCACGCAGAGCCTGAAAGAGCTTCAACTGTTGATGAGTGATTATGTGGGAATAGTTCGAAGCAATGTTCGACTACAAAGAGCTTTAAAAAGGCTTGACCTGCTTCATGAAGAAACGGAGCAGTTATACGAGACGGCTACTGTATCGCCTCAGCTCTGCGAACTGCGTAACCTTATCACCGTAGGGTTCCTGATTGTTAAGGGTGCATGGTTCAGAAAGGAAAGCAGGGGTCTGCATTTCAATACGGACTACCCGGGCAAATCTCCCCTCGTGCAAAACACGGTTCTATGACCATGGGTTGCTATTATTTTTGCCAACTGAAAGTTCGGGAATCATAATGTATTATATATTTTACGGAATTATCTATGCTTTCTCACTGCTACCGCTGCGGATCCTTTACGTGTTCTCTGACTTTATTTGCTTTTTCCTGTATTATGTAATGCGGTATCGGCGTGAAGTGGTAATGGATAATCTCACCCATGCCTTCCCTGAAAAATCTGAAGAAGAAAAGACAAGGATCGCGAAAAAATTCTATCGGAATTTCACCGATAATTTTATAGAGATCGTGAAGATGGTTTCCGCCAGCGATAACTATATCAAGAAACACCTGATCGCCGATTGCAGCATTCTTGAAACACTATACGAATCGGGAAAGAGTTGCAATCTCGTGCTGGGACATAATTTCAACTGGGAATGGGCGAACTACTCCATCGGGCTGCAGATAAAATATCAGCTGCTCGTGGTTTACATGCCGATAAACAGCGGGGTCGTAGACAGGCTTTTTAGAACGATCAGGCAAAAGGGCAATGCCAAATTATTGTCTGCCCACAATATGCTGCGTGATTTTATGCCTTACCGAAAATCACAATACACGCTGGTTCTGGCAGCCGACCAGAATCCCGGTGACCCGACGAGTGCATACTGGCTTAATTTTTTTGGTCGCCCTGCCCCATTTGTTACCGGGCCCGAAAAAGGAGTGAGACCTCAAAATTTACCTGTCGTATTCGCTGTATTCAAAAAAATAAAAAGAGGATATTATACCGTGAACCTCGAACTGATGGAAGATAATCCAAAGGCTCTGCCAGAAGGTGAGCTGACACGGCGATTTGTTCGATACCTGGAGCAGGTAATCAGCCAGGATCCTGATCTATGGTTGTGGAGCCACAAAAGATGGAAACACACATGGCAGGATTCGTATATGAAACTTTGGGTTGATACTGATCCGCCTGCTTTAGCCAGTAACAGCGCGACCGAAAAAGCCGCGCCGCTGTAGAATTGATCAGTTGAGCAGGCTTGCTTCTTTCTCTATCATGATATCCTTTTCCAGTTTGATCTTGTCCCAGCCACCGGTTACGTTCCTGAGACTGGTAAAACCCTGCCTTCTTAGCAATGATGCGGCGATCACACTCCGGTAACCTCCCCCGCAATGCACATAAATATGCTGCTGATCATCCAGGATTGCCATACTTCCCG
>JBDTEB010000099.1:0-10394 GCA_039922795.1 Chitinophagaceae bacterium | reverse complement strand
ATCTGTCACATGGGTTTTGTTATGCTTTTGTCACGTAGGCGCGGGCCTTGCGTCCGCTCTGCCGGCGTAAAAGGGGAGAGATCGGCAACACGTTCTACCGCATCGTCTGCGAAATAGCCAGCAAGGCGGATGCGAGGCCCGCCCCTACAACCAAACCCGAATGGCGTTTAAATAGTCCGAAAATCAATGTCAATGATTTTCTGATTTCATCAGTCTGAAAATTAATGCCAGTACAACCAAGCCCAGGCCACAATAAAAAACTAATGCAATCAAAAGATTTGGGCAATTAAAAGCCTTTCCCTAATTTCGCGTCCCCAATTGGGAGTCTCTGTGAATAACACCGCAGAGACGTTAACACCAAAAAAATAGTACATGGCAAAAGAAATTTCAACGTACGTAAAATTGCAGGTCAAGGGTGCCCAGGCCAATCCCGCACCTCCAATTGGTCCCGCTCTGGGATCTAAAGGTATCAACATCATGGAGTTCTGTAAGCAGTTTAATGCCAGAACCCAGGATAAGATCGGGAAAGTATTACCTGTTTTGATTACCGTTTACACAGACAAAAGTTTTGAATTCATAATCAAAACGCCTCCTGCAGCCGTTCAGTTACTCGAAGCTGCAAAAATTCAGGGTGGTTCAAAAGAGCCCAACCGTAACAAGGTAGGCAAGGTTTCCTGGGAACAGGTGGAAGAAATTGCGAAGGACAAAATGCCCGATCTCAATTGCTTTACCGTGGAAAGCGCAATGCGGATGGTTGCGGGAACTGCACGCAGTATGGGTCTTACCGTTGACGGACAAGCACCCTGGGCGAAATAATTCAATCACCTGAAAATTTTTGAGCGATGGCTATTACAAAAAAAAGAAAAGAGTCCAATAAAAAGATAGATACCAACAAGGTATACACTTTAAAAGATGCATCTACACTTGTAAAGGACGTAAACACCTGCAAGTTCGATGCATCAGTTGATCTTCATATCCGCCTGGGAGTAGATCCCAAAAAAGCTGACCAGGCTGTTCGCGGAACGGTTACCCTCCCACATGGCACAGGTAAAACAAAACGTGTTCTCGTACTTTGCCCTGCAGATAAAGAAGCAGAAGCAACAGCAGCAGGCGCAGACTTCGTCGGACTGGATGAATACATTACCAAGATCGAAGGTGGATGGACAGATGTGGACGTTATCGTTGCCACACCCTCCGTTATGCCGAGAATTGGTAGACTGGGTAAAGTACTCGGACCAAGAAACCTGATGCCAAATCCAAAGACCGGTACCGTTACCAACGATATCGCTGGTGCGGTGAGAGAAGTAAAAGGTGGCAAAATTGCTTTCAAGGATGACAAGGCCGGAATCATTCATGCCTCAATAGGCAGGGTTAGTTTCCCCATCGACAAGATTACCGAAAACAGCCTTGAGTTCGTTAACGCGATCATGAAACTGAAACCATCTACAGCGAAAGGAACATACCTGAAAGGTGTAAGCATGGCCAGCACAATGAGTCCGGGCATTTCAGTTGATACCAAAATTTTCGCCCAGTAAACCAGGCATCTTCTTCTGCTAATTAGTTGCCTTTTCTAAAAGTGCAGCTGCAACAAACGAGTTATGAACAAAGATCAAAAAAATGAAGTCATAGAACTGCTGAAAAGCAAGTTCTCTCAATACAGCAATTTTTATATTACCGATACCGAAACACTTTCCGTTGCCGCAATAAACAAACTGCGCAGCCATTGCTTTAACAAGCAGGTCGAAATGAAAGTGGCGAAGAATTCCCTGATAAAAAAGGCACTCGAAAGCCTGGATGCAGAAAAATACAATGGTGTTTACGATTCGCTGAATCATGTGACTGCCCTCCTTTTTAGTGACAGTCCTAAAGAACCGGCCCTGATCCTAAGTTCTTTTAGAAAAGAAATGAAGGGGGAGAGACCACAGCTTAAAGCGGCATTTATCAATGGAGATATATTCGTTGGTGACGCACAGCTTGCTGTTCTTACCAAGATAAAGACCAAGAACGAAATGATCGGAGAAGTTATCGGTTTGCTGCAGTCACCTGCCAAAAGAGTTATTGCCGCTCTGCTTAACCGCTCTGAGCAGTCAGAAGAAAGTGCTCCTGTTACGGAAGAAGCATAGTTTAAAAGTTACAACCTTAAAAGGTTTTAATAGACAGCCCGGCCAGGGCTTAAAAACCAGGCAAAATTTTTTTAATAACCTACCGCCGGAGCAGAGGCTTTGAAGGCGGAAAAAATTTAAAGTTATGGCAGACGTAAAATCACTCGCAGAACAGCTTGTTGGCCTTACAGTAAAAGAAGTACAGGAACTCGCTGATTTTCTGAAATCAGAGTACGGAATCGAACCAGCAGCATCAGTATCGGTTGCAGCGGCAGGTGGTGGATCAGATGCTCCAGCAGCAGCAGCGGAAAAAACAGCTTTTGATGTTATTCTGAAAGCAGCAGGTGCTTCCAAACTGAATGTCGTTAAGATCGTAAAAGATCTTACAGGACTCGGATTGAAGGAAGCGAAAGAACTCGTTGACAATGCTCCAAGGGCAGTTAAAGAAGGCGTGAGCAAAGCAGAAGCTGAAGAATTGAAAACAAAACTTTCTGACGCTGGTGCAGATGTTGAAATTCAGTAATCGGTTTACTATAAGTTTGAACCCGGCATCAAAAGATGCCGGGTTTTTTTTTACGGGCATTTTGCAGTTAGGCATGAGAGGAACACAGAAGCTCTTGCGGATGCATGTCCCCGGAGCCGGTAATGGTCACTTCGAAAATCGCTGGCCGGTAAGAGTAATAAAAGCAGAATTTGAGCACACTGTGAACAAATTTTACTTTACTCTGGTTTTAAACACCATTTTCGCAGATGCAAAGCCATCGGTTGGTTACAAATAGGAAAAAATTGTGATTCTTCCATAAATAAGTTTTTCACGTTTGCCTTCTTTACGTAACTTTGCAATCCTTTATAATAGGCTAATCATCGAAGTGCATGTTATCCGGTGATTTTTTAGCTCCCTTAGCATGTTTGGCAGGCTCGTTCTCTGTAGAGTTCCCGGGAACGATTAGATTCACTTAAACCGGTTTATAACGCATATGATTGTTACAAAATCTCAAAGCAGGACCAGTTTCGGCAAGATCAAGAACATCGCCGAAACTCCTGACCTCTTGGAAGTTCAAATTCAATCTTTTAAAGAATTTTTTCAGCTTGAAACCACGCCGGATCGACGCAACGTTGAAGGGCTGTTCAGGGTGTTCAAGGAAAATTTTCCGATAACAGATACCCGTAACATCTTCATGCTGGAGTTCCTTGATTATTTCATCGATCCCCCACGCTACACCATTGAAGAATGTATGGAACGCGGTCTTACCTATGCGGTGCCCTTGAAAGCCAAGCTCAGGTTAAGCTGTAATGATGAAGAACATGTGGATTTCCAAACCATTATTCAGGATGTATTTCTTGGTAATATCCCATACATGACCCCCCGCGGTACGTTCGTGATCAATGGTGCCGAACGTGTGGTTGTTTCGCAGTTGCACCGTTCTCCGGGTGTATTCTTCGGGCAGTCTATTCATCCTAACGGAACAAAAATTTATTCCGCCAGAGTTATTCCTTTCAAGGGAGCCTGGATGGAATTCGCGACTGACATTAATAATGTCATGTTTGCCTATATCGACCGTAAGAAGAAATTCCCGGTTACGACCCTTCTTCGTTCTATCGGTTACGAGACAGACAAGGATATCCTAGAACTGTTTGGCATGGCCCATGAAGTAAAGTCTGAAAAGAAGGCCCTCGAAAAATTCCTTGGCAAGAAACTCGCTGCTCGTGTTCTCAGAACCTGGGTTGAAGATTTCGTGGATGAGGATACAGGAGAAGTTGTTTCCATTGAAAGGAACGAGGTTGTTCTGGAACGCGACACTATTCTCACCGAAGAGGCGATCGATATGATCACCGAAATGGATGTAAAGAGTGTGTTCATTCAGAAAGAGGAGATGAGTGGTGACTATTCTATAATTTACAACACATTAAATAAGGATACGTCAAACTCCGAACTCGAAGCAGTGCAACACATTTACCGCCAGTTGCGCGGTGCAGACGCTCCGGATGACGAAACGGCAAGAGGCATTATCGACAAACTGTTCTTTAGCGATAAACGTTATGACCTGGGCGAAGTTGGCCGTTACAAGATCAATCGTAAGCTCAACCTGAACTATCCGCTGGATCATAAGGTGCTTACAAAAGAAGATATCATCGCGATTATCAAATACCTCGTTTTGCTTACAAACGGCAAATCGGAGATCGATGACATCGATCACTTAAGTAACCGTCGTGTGCGTACCGTTGGTGAACAGCTTTATGCGCAGTTCGGTGTAGGTCTTGCCCGTATGGCCAGGACTATCCGTGAGCGTATGAACGTTCGTGACAATGAAGTATTTACCCCGGTTGATTTAATTAATGCACGGACATTATCTTCCGTTATCAATTCATTTTTTGGTACCTCTCAACTGTCCCAGTTCCTGGATCAGACCAACCCACTTTCTGAGATCACCCACAAACGGCGTATCTCCGCACTCGGGCCCGGTGGTTTGAGCAGGGAAAGAGCAGGCTTCGAAGTACGTGACGTTCACTACTCGCATTACGGTCGTCTCTGCACGATTGAAACTCCCGAAGGACCAAACATCGGGTTGATATCCACTCTTTGCGTACACGCCAAGATCAACGAAATGGGCTTTATTGAAACGCCCTATCGCAAGGTTAATGACGGCAAGGTCGATATCAAGAAGTTGACCTACCTGAGTGCAGAAGAAGAAGATACTGCGAAGATTGCGCAGGCGAACTCCACACTTGATGAAAAAGGACATTTTGTTGAAGACAAAATCGTAAGCCGCCAGACCGGTGACTTTCCGATTCTTGATAAGGAAGAAGTGGAATACATGGACGTTGCTCCAAACCAGATCGTAGGTCTGAGTGCTTCCCTTATCCCGTTCCTTGAACATGATGATGCCAACCGTGCGCTGATGGGGTCGAACATGCAACGTCAGGCTGTGCCGCTTATCCGTCCTGAATCTCCTATTGTTGGAACAGGTTTGGAAGGAAAGGCTGCTCGCGATGCACGTATCCAGATTCACGCAGAAGGTGATGGTGTGGTAGAATTTGTAGATGCAAACGAAATTCACGTTAGATATAACAGAAACGAAACGCAGAAACTGGTAAGCTTTGAAGACGATCTGATCGTTTATCGACTTACCAAATTCATTAAGACCAACCAGGAAACTTCCATCAATCTGAAACCCGCGGTAAAGAAAACACAGCGTGTGAAAGAAGGTGACTTTCTTACAGAAGGATATGCTGTTCAGGCGGGTGAGCTTGCTCTGGGAAGGAATCTGAAAGTGGCGTTCATGCCATGGAAGGGTTACAACTTTGAGGATGCAATAGTAATCAGTGAGAAAGTGGTTCGGGAAGATCTTTTCACTTCCATCCATATTTCTGAATATGAACTGGAAGTACGTGATACCAAACTGGGTGAAGAAGAATTGACTCCGGATATTCCAAACGTTTCTGAAGAAGCAACCAAGGACCTGGATGAAAATGGAATCATCCGTGTGGGTGCTCACATTAAAGAAGGGGATATCCTCATTGGTAAGATTACGCCAAAAGGTGAAAGTGATCCTACTCCGGAAGAGAAACTGCTTAGGGCGATCTTTGGAGATAAAGCGGGTGATGCAAAAGATGCCTCGCTGAAAGCGCCAAACGGTGTTGAAGGGGTGGTTATCGATAAGAAACTTTTCCAGAGAGCGAAAAAAGATAAGAACGGAAAAGTCCGTGAAAAAGCAGCCATCGAAAAGCTGGAAAAGATTCACGAAAAAAATGAACAGGATCTGTCTGATCTCTTGCTTAGCAAGCTCATGACACTGGTTGGTAATTTCCCGTCATCTGGTGTGAACAACAACTTTGGCGAAGTGCTGATCGGCAAGGGTGCCAAATTCACTTTGAAGAACCTGACAGGCATAGACTATCTCAATGTTAACCCGTTAGGTTGGACCAGTGATGCAAAAACCGATGATCTGATCAATACATTGCTGCATAACTACAGCATCAAATACAACGAGGAACTCGGTCGTTATAAAAGAGAAAAGTTCAATATTTCCATCGGTGATGAATTACCGGCTGGTGTGTTGAAACTGGCCAAAGTTTATCTTGCGGTAAAGCGTAAGCTGAAAGTAGGTGATAAGATGGCGGGTCGTCACGGGAACAAGGGTATTGTTGCCAAGATCGTAAGAGCTGAAGACATGCCATTCCTCGAAGATGGAACGCCTGTTGACATCGTGTTGAACCCGCTAGGGGTGCCTTCACGTATGAACCTGGGACAAATCTACGAAACGGTTCTCGGCTGGGCCGGTGAAAAACTGGGATTGAAATTCGCAACGCCGATCTTCGATGGTGCTTCGGTTGAAGAGATCGCCGATCATATTAAGCAGGCGGGTTTACCAAGCTTTGGTCATACATACCTGTATGATGGAGAAACTGGTGAGCGATTTGACCAGAAAGCAACTGTGGGTATCATCTATATCATCAAGTTACACCACATGGTGGATGACAAGATGCACGCACGGTCAATTGGGCCATACAGTCTCATTACCCAGCAGCCGCTGGTAGGTAAGGCGCAATTCGGTGGACAGCGTTTCGGTGAAATGGAGGTATGGGCGCTTGAAGCTTATGGAGCTTCCAACATTCTCCAGGAACTATTGACACTTAAATCGGATGATATCATCGGTAGAGCGAAGACCTACGAGGCGATCGTGAAGGGTGATAATATTCCAAGAGCGGGGATACCAGAATCGTTTAACGTGCTGGTACACGAGCTCAGGGGATTGGGCCTTGATCTTAAATTTGATTAGTGATTTTGTCATTATAAGTAAAAAGCCACCTTCGGGTGGCTTTTTTTAGTCCGATATGGATGGCCCTAAATAAGAAAAGCCCGGGAATGCCCGAGCTTTTCTTATTAATTCATTTATTCTTTTTACTCAGGAGAATCAACCAGTTTGCTTTTGTCGATGTATTGTTTCCTACCCTTCTTGTCTACAATATAATACTTCGATTTGCCATCAATAAAAACTTTCTCGCCATTTGGACCTTTCTTACCTGCATATACTTTATCAACTACCTCTGACTTTCCTTTGGAGGCTATTTCTGCGGTTTTATTGCCCACTTTATTGGCTGTTTTTTCTATGGCTCTAGTGGCTTTCAACCCCGCCCGCTCAAGGTCTTTACCTACTGATGCGGTGTCTTTTTTCTGTGCATTTACATCACCTACAGAGCAAATTCCTATGGCTAACGCCGCTGCATAAACGAAAAATTGTTTTGTCATTATTGTACTTTTTGTAACAACATGAATTCAAATCCTGTGCCCCGTTACGCTAACGGCAACAGATTTAACAGCACCGAGGGAAATAGAAGAACAGCATTGCACCTATTTTTTCGACATAAGATAATCTTTGAATGACCGGTAGTCAACATCCATAACCGCTTTTTGACTCTTTTTTGCCATCAGCTCCCTGATGCCATCAGGGATTGGTATTTTTACACCGATGATTGGCTCCACTACATCATAAAATTTAACAGGGTGCGCAGTTTCTAGAAGTATGGAGGGACAGCTACCATGCTCGGTAAAATATTTTTCGAGAGAGGCGTAGGCGACGGCACCATGGGGATCAAGTAAATAATTTTTCTCGGAATAAACCCTGCGTAAAACCTCCGAAGTTTCCACATCGGAAATACTATAACTGCTCATTATATTTTTCAGCGAATGAAATTCATTATTGAAAATTTCAAGTATACGCACAAAATTGCTGGGGCTGCCTACATCCATCGCGTTGGAAATGGTGGCAACAGCCGGTTTTGGATTATATTCTCCCGATAGCAAATATTCGGGCACCGTATTGTTCTCATTGCAACCGGCAATAAATCTTTTAGCAGGCAAGCCCGATTTAAAAGCCATTAATCCGGCGCAAATATTTCCAAAATTTCCGCTGGGCACGCAAATCACAGGAGGTTCAGAAATTTTTTTCCATTGTTGTAAAGCAAAAAAGTAATAAAACTGTTGTGGCAACCATCGCGCAACGTTAATAGAATTTGCAGAGGTCAGAAAGATTTGTTTCGTTAACTCTTCATCCATGAAGGCCTGTTTTACCATCGCCTGGCAGTCATCAAAGTTTCCATCGATTTCAATGGCCCTGATATTTTTTCCTGGAGAGGTAAGCTGTAATTCCTGAATGCTGCTCACTTTTCCTTTGGGATAAAGGATCACGACCTCTACACCATCTACATCATGAAAACCATTGGCGACAGCACCGCCGGTATCTCCTGAAGTGGCCACCAGCACCGTTACTTTCTGTGAATTTGCTCCAAGAAAATATCCCAGGCATCGGCTCATAAAACGCGCACCTACATCTTTAAAAGCCAGGGTGGGGCCATGAAATAATTCAAGCGAATAAATATTCTCTGTGACTTTTACCAATGGAAAAGGAAAGTCAATGGTTTCTTCAACGATACGTTTTAAAACATTCCCGGGAATGGTATCTCCCACATAGGGAAGAATTACTTCCAGGGCCATATCTTCCCGGCTCATGGAGGAGAGATTCTTAAAAAAGCTGGCGGGAAGAACGGGCAGAACATCCGGAAAATACAATCCCTTATCCGGTGCCTGGCCCTGGATGGTCGCTTCCCTGAAATCGGCTTTAAGTATGAGGTTGCTGGTGCTGTGATAGCGCATGATAACGTTCTGTTTCGTGGAAAAACGCCTTTAGTTCTCCGTAAGATTTTTTTGAAGGATCTTGATGCCTACATCGTTAATGGTAGTCACATACGTGTAATAATCTATACCGATGGTTTCGAAAATAGCTTTCATTGCCTCTTCAACGCGCCTGGCGATTTCTTCGCTTTCACTGAGCATAAATATCGAAGGACCCGATCCGGAAATACCTCCCCCCAATGCACCGGCTTCTATACTTTTGATTTTTACTTCATTAAACCCGGGGATCAGAATACTCCTCACCGGTTCAATGATCACATCTTCCATTGACCTGCCGATCAGTTTAAAATCGTTTTTCATAAACCCCGCAACCAGTCCGGCGATATTTCCCCATTGGCGGATGGCGTCTTTAAGCAGCACTTCCTTCTTCAGGATCTGTCTCGCATCTGAAGTTTTTACTTCGATCTGTGGATGAACTGCGGTTACAAATAATTCAGGCGATGCGATGGAAACGATATCCAGCGGAAAGATCGATCTGATCAGTGTAACCCCACCATAAATGCAGGGCGCAATGTTATCGGCATGTTTTACTCCGGACGCCAGTTTTTCTCCTGCCATGGCAAAACGAACCAGGTCTTCTTTGCTGAATGTATTTTCGAGTAATTGGTTGGCGGCCATTACGATCCCTGCTGCACTTGCCGCACTTGAACCCAGCCCGCTGCCGGGTTTGATTTGCTTATCAATTACTACGTCAAAACCGTTAACCTCCGTAAGCTCCTGCATCATCGCCTGCAGCGCAACACCCGCCACATTGTGATCGGGATTGCAGGAGAGCTTATAGTCATCGATGTGTTTGATACGAATGCCTGGCTGATCTGAAATGCTGACTTGCATAATGTCGACCGGGTAATTGAGAGACAGTCCGAGCACGTCAAAGCCACAGACCAGGTTGGCTACGCTGGCCGGACTTGCAACAGTGACTGTAGTTTTCTGGTCCATATTTTCTTTCAGACTAATGAGTGACGAAACTAGTTAATTTACCTTCAAGGCATCCTGCGGCTTATCTCGCAGCACGAATGATGTCTGCAAAAACTCCCGATGCCGTTACTTCTGCACCGGCTCCCGCACCCTTGATCACCAGTGGTTGCGCAGTGTACCTATTGGTATAAAAAAGAACCACGTTGTCTTTGCCATAGAGATGAAAAAAGTCATGATCAGATGCAATGTGCTGCAGGCCAACTTCCGCTTTTCCATTTTCATATCTGGCGACGAATTTTAATTTCCTGCCTGCACTTTGTGCTGCTTCGTACAATTTTTTAAAATGCGGTTCTTCCATTTCCATCTGCCTGTAAAAATTCTCCACGTCACCCGTCATGCAGGAAGCGGGCATGAAGCCGTTGTTGGTGATGTCATCCATCTCCATTTTCTCACCTGTTTCGCGCGCGAGTATCATGATCTTGCGCATTACATCGGTGCCGCCAAGATCCAGTCTGGGATCGGGCTCTGTGTAACCTTCAATCTGTGCCTGTTTTACCACCTGCGCAAATGGGACTTCACCAGTATAATTGTTAAAAACAAAATTCAGGGTTCCGCTCAGCACTGCTTCAATTTTATTTACTGTGTCACCGCTTCTGAGCAGATCGTTCAGGGTACCTATC
>JBDTEB010000098.1:0-4231 GCA_039922795.1 Chitinophagaceae bacterium | reverse complement strand
TTCCAAAGGTTCTCAAATAAAATCAGGCCATTACAAAACGCAGTTACTGTAAAAGAATGAATAGCATTAAATTTAATACCCGAATATTTTCATTGATCGTGCTGATATCGGCTTCGATGAGTTTTGTGATATCATGTTCAAAAAACGACAATGGATCTGCATCAAGCCAGACTGTACTGCTGAGTTTTGGCCCTACGGGGGCTAAACCTGGCGACACCTTGCGTTTTATAGGGACCAACCTGAATATTGTCTCGGGAATAGAGCTGACAGGTGCCAGCGTTCCAAAAATATCTTTTGTTAAGCAAACAAATGAATTGATACTGATCATAATGCCGAAGGAGACTGTAAAAGGATTTGTGACCCTTAAAACTCCACAGGGCGACATCAAATCCAAAACAGCACTGGACCTGATGGTACCTGTAATGATCACTTCCATTCCAAAAGAAGCAAGACCGGGCGATAATATCACCATTACCGGCAATTATCTTAACTGGGTCAACTATGTAACTTTTGCAAAAGATAAAAGCGTGGATTCTTCCGGCATCGTGAGCAGGTCACTCGACAAATTGGTAGTTAAGGTACC
The DNA here is from genome assembly GCA_039922795.1 of Chitinophagaceae bacterium. Taxonomy (GTDB): domain Bacteria; phylum Bacteroidota; class Bacteroidia; order Chitinophagales; family Chitinophagaceae; genus JADCRZ01. Next base: position 3,648 of record JBDTEB010000098.1, on the reverse strand, counting down.
TGCGAATGCACAGACGGGTAAAATCACGCTTACCTATGGTGGCACTATGCCCGGCTATCTGGATAGTGACAGCATACTGATTGTTACCCTTCCGTCCATTACAGGCATTGCTCCCAATCCTGCAAAAGTGGCCGATAATCTTACCATTACAGGGCTAAATCTGGATCTGGCCTGGGGTGTGTTATTCACTGGTGTTACCCAAGCGGATACCGTTATGGTAAGTAAATCGGCCACAATGATAGTGGTAAAGGTTCCGGCGGGAGCTAAAAAAGGAAAGGTTACTATCTTAGCGCCTTCGAAAGTGATGGTTCAGTCGCCTGTCGATTTGGTGTTTTAGAGCAGTAAAAATTCAAGCCGGACCGGCAAACTTTAAAATCTGAGATGAAAGAATATACACTGGTTTTTTTGTTAATACTGCTTTGTGGAAGCAATTTATTTGCTGAGCAGTATCGTTTGATAGCGGCGTTTGATTTCGACGGTGGCACCCGGAACAGTACAGACTCTGCTTACAAGGCCTCGGCAGATTTAAAGGCAGATTCAAATTTGCCCATTGATAAAAAAGCAACCAGGCAAACCGTTAATTTATATCAGAACCTGAAGAAACTCGTAAATAAAGGGATAATGTTTGGCCACCAGGACGACCTCGCTTATGGCGTTAACTGGAAATATGTGCCAGGTAAAAGTGATGTGAAGGATGTTGCCGGCGATTACCCGGCCGTGTATGGATTTGAATTGGGCCGACTGGAATTAGATCACCCGGTAAATATTGACAGCGTTCCCTTTGACAAGATGCGCGGATTTATAAAAACTGCTTACCAGCGGGGTGGCGTAATTACTTTAAGCTGGCATTTAAATAATCCACTGACGGGAAAATCCTCCTGGGATCCTGCCCCTGGAACTGTTGCCTCTATACTTCCCGGTGGCGAAAAAAATAAATTGTATCAGAATTGGTTAGATAAGGTAGCAGACTATATAGTGACGTTGAAAGATAAAGACGGTGTTCCCATTCCCGTAATCCTGAGACTTTTTCATGAACTGAATGGAAACTGGTTTTGGTGGGGACAGGACCATTGCACCCCGGAGCAATTCAAACAACTATGGCATTTTACCATTTCGTATTTGAGAGATACAAAAAATATCCATCAGTTGTTATATGCTTTCAATACAGATCAGTTCTCATCTGAAGAAGCCTACCTGACGAAATTTCCAGGCAATGATTGGGTGGATGTTTTAGGTTTTGATATTTATCAGCGAAAAATGGGTACCGAAGGCAATAATAAATTTATTCATTCTACAGATACCATGCTTACCATGCTCACCGCAATGGCTTCTGCAAGAAATAAAATTGCTGCACTCACCGAATTCGGTATTAATGAAGTACCGGACAGCACCTGGTGGACACAGGTGTTTCTGAAAGCACTGGGTGATCACAAAATATCCTATGTTATGGCATGGCGTAATGCAGGATTGAAATCACCCGGCGATACTGAATATTATGTGCCCTACAAAGGACAGATCTCTGAAAAAGATTTTATCCGGTTTTCCAGGAAACCCGGGATTCTATTTCAGAAGAATATCAATCACAAATTAATGTATGAATAAATTTTGGTAAGATGACTGCCTCCTCTGTCGGCTCGCAACACGAGTCAATCGCCGGAGGCCTGATTAAAAGAAATGACCAAAGTTAATTAACCGTCTGGCGCCCGCCGGATAATCCCAAGATAAAGTCAAATGGAAATAAATCAGTCGCTGAAACTAAAAGAGAAAATAGGCTACGGCTTTGACGATTTTGCATCGTCCATGTTCTGGAAACTATTTTCAGTGTATCTACTGTTTTTTTACACGGACGTGTTTGGTATCGCCGCCGCCGCGGTAGGCACACTATTTCTGATCACGAGGATATGGGATACCATTTTAGACCCGATCATAGGGGTCATGGCCGATCGTACGAACACCAGGTGGGGAAAGTTTCGTCCTTATTTATTATGGATGGCTGTACCATTCGCCATCGCGGGGATACTCACTTTCTCTTCTCCCAACTTCAGCGTCACGGGAAAATTGGTATATGCTTACCTGACCTATACGTTAATGATGATGGTATATTCCCTGATCAATGTTCCCTATGCTTCACTGATGGGAGTGATGACATCAAACATCAAAGAACGCACAACACTGGCCACCTTCCGTTTTGTGTTTGCCTTCGCGGGAAGCATTCTCGTTTTAGCTACGGCAGAGCCACTGGTAAGCGCATTCGGCAAAACAGCCAGCGGGGTAAATGCTGGCCAGGGATGGCAGGCGTCGACTATCGTTTACGGCATAATTGCCGCCGTATTGTTCTATTTTACTTTTGCCTGGACAAATGAAAGAATAAAACCACCCAAAGAACAAAAAACGTCGTTAAGAGCCGACCTCACCAATCTGGCGAAGAATAAACCATGGTTTATTTTGTTGGGAGCAGGTGTGTCAACGTTGATTTTTAATTCGCTGAGGGACGGTTCTACCCTGTACTATTTTAAATATTATTTCACGCAGCAGGAGGCCTTTCAGTTACCGTTGTTAAATGTGGCGATAACTTACAGCACCCTTTACCTGGTACTGGGACAGGCGGCGAATATTGTTGGAGTTATCCTGGCTAAGCCCGTATCTGACAGGATAGGAAAGAGAAACACGTTTCTCTTCGCCATGGTTATTGCCTGCATTTTAAGTTGCATTTTCTTTTTCTTCAAAGAAAATAACCTTTTTCTCATTTTTCTTTTTCAATTCCTGATAAGCATTTGTGCAGGAACCGTATTCCCGCTGCTGTGGTCGATGTATGCGGATATAGCGGACTATTCTGAATGGCAAACCGGACGCAGGGCAACGGGATTGATCTTCTCGTCATCATCCATGTCTCAAAAACTGGGATGGACATTGGGTGGGGCCATCACCGGCTGGCTGCTTGCCATCTGGGGCTTTAAAGCCAATATGGTTCAGGCAGAAGAGGCCCAGACAGGTATCAGGATGATGCTGAGTTTTATTCCTGCCGCAGGAGCCCTTATATCTGCCATATTCATTATTTTTTACAAGCTCAGTGATCCATTTATGCTGAAAGTGAGTACCGAACTGGAAGAAAGAAGAAGTAAAGAACAAGGGATCAGCTAACACCTTTCCGAATTTTGACATAGTAAATCACACCAAAAAAGATTTCATTTTACGCTACAATTACTAAAAGTTTTTATGATGAGTGAATATTTTAATAAAAGATCAGAACATATAACTAATTCTCACAAGGAATTATTGAGCCGAATAAATGTCGAGAAAGAATCGACTAACGGCATTTATAACCGGTTCGAGAATCCCGTACTTACGGCAAATCATGCGCCTATCGAATGGCGTTTCGATCTTGATGAAAAAAATAATCCGTTTCTACTGGAGAGGTTTGGTATTAACGCGGTCTTCAATTGCGGGGCAATAAAATTCAACAATAAATATGTTCTCGCCGCGAGGGTGGAAGGGAAAGACCGCAAGTCTTTTTTTGCCATTGCAGAGAGTGAAAACGGAATTGACAATTTCATTTTTTGGAAATATCCGATCGTGATGCCTCCATCAAAAGAACCGGAGACTAATTTATATGATATGCGCCTGGTGCTTCATGAAGATGGATGGATC
>JBDTEB010000097.1:0-5826 GCA_039922795.1 Chitinophagaceae bacterium | reverse complement strand
CCCGTTCACAAAACTGTAATACTCTTCGCCGTATTGATTTTCGTGCGTGATCGCCACTTCGATGTCGGTGCCTTTCAGGTGAATGATCGGGTATCGAAGCTCGTCTGCATTGGTTTTTTTCAAAAGCAGGTCGAGCAATCCGTTCTTGCTTACGTATCGTTTACCGTTCAGCGTTATAACCAGACCCGCGTTGAGATAGCAGTAATTCCATAGCTGACCATCGAGATGATCATTCAGGTAATGATAATTTTTGAAGACGGTTTCATCGGGGGTAAAACTCACCAGGGTGCCATTTTCACCTGCGGACTTTTTTTCCTTATCATCCCGAACAAGTATACCGCTTTCAAATTCGGCAGTTTTTTCTTTGCCATCTCTGAAGGCCGTAACGGTGAAAATGGAACTTAGCGCATTAACAGCCTTGGTTCCTACCCCGTTTAGTCCCACGCTTTTTTGAAAAGCTTTGCTATCGTATTTGGCCCCTGTATTGATTTTGCTGACAACGTCAACCACTTTTCCCAGCGGGATCCCGCGGCCGTAATCCCGAATGGTGACGCGACCATCCTCCAGCCTGATCTCCACCTGTTTACCATAGCCCATAGTATGCTCATCGATACAATTATCCAGTACTTCCTTCAAAAGCACATAGATCCCGTCATCGGGACTGCTGCCGTCGCCGAGTTTGCCAATGTACATGCCTGGACGAAGTCGTATGTGTTCCCGCCAGTCAAGGCTTCGTATGCTTTCCTCTGTGTATTCGAATAAGTCTTTTTCTGCCATATTTTATATAATCCCTGGGTCCCGAAATGCAACAAAACTAAATTCTTTCGCAATTTAATCCCAAAAATAATGGGAAAGTCAATTGTTTTTCCAATTTTCTACTCTCAGATTGCGTACATGTACAGATCAATAAAAATATCATTTTTATGCATGCCTTAAGTTTTGAAGCCTTTTTTTATGGGATCGGGTTTGATTTTTGCAGTGCGGAAAATAAGTGGATACCTGTATGAGTTCGCTATACATAAATAAAATGTTATTGTGTGACTTATTGCCATAGTATTCTGTGAAAAACGCCGGCGAACGGTTATTTTTGTCCAATTCATTAAACAGCCCTTAATACATACGCATGAAAAGATCCTTCTACTGCTACGCATGTGCAGCCTTATTTCTCGCTTTTTTATTCGGCAGTTGCGTTCCCAAAAAGCAATTGTTGCAATCACAATCGGCACTCGAAAGCGCACGCTCGGATAGTAGCCGGTTGGCAAATAACGTTGCCGAATTAAAACGGAATATTGCCACACTCGAAGGAAATGTCTCGGCGCTCACGAATCAGGGATCCTCGCTTCAGCAGAACCTTTCGTCGCTGAAACAGCAGCTAGAATCTACCAGCAAGGATGCAGCGGGAAAAATAGCCAGTCAGCAGTCACTGCTTGCGAAGAGTAAGGAAGAGCTTGCGGATCAGCAGAAAAAACTGGAATCTCTCCAGGGTCTGCTGGAGCAGCAGAAAAAAAATGCCAATGCACTCCGGCAGAAAATGGAGGATGCTTTGGTCAAGTTTAGTTCAAATGAACTTACAGTTGCCGTTAAGAACGGTAAAGTATATGTGAGTCTTCAGGAAAGCCTGCTCTTCCCTTCCGGAAGCGCAATGGTAAATCCTAAGGGTAAAGAAGCACTGGGCAAGCTGGCCGAGGTGCTGAATACAAATCCGGACATCAATGTAAATATCGAAGGGCATACAGATTCCATTCCTATCCGTACGCGATTTGAAGATAACTGGGCCCTGAGCACCGCTCGGGCAACCTCCATTGTGCGCATACTCACAAACGATTATAAAGTTGACCCAGTGCGCGTGGTGGCCTCTGGCCATAGCTCATATGACCCTATAGATAGCAACAGCAACCCCGAGGGTCGGGCCCGCAATCGCCGCACGGAGATTATTCTTACTCCCAAGCTGGATGAGCTGTATAATCTAATAAACGGAGCGACGAATTAACAATCTTCTCATCGGCATTGAATAAATTTGGACCTAATTTCTAAATGATCCAGGCAAGGCACTACACGCTTACCCGAAGAATTCTTATGGAAGTTGCAGGAGTTTTGACCATCATTCCCCTTGCACCATTTTTGAATCGTTTTATTCCCACGATGTTTGTGGGATCGTGGAATCTGGATCTGGTGGTGGCAATATTTATTTCGTTTTTGCTTGTTAGATTATTACTTGGCCTGTTTAAACCCCTCATTATCCCTTGCCTGGTTATCATTACCGGATTTTTTACTTATAATCTTTTTACACCCGGATACGATTTTAAAGATGTGTACACCGACTACCGGAGTGTAGTGGTTAGTAACTGGGGCACCAGGGACATCAAGCAGCCTGATATGCTGAACCTCGATCCAGGCTTCTTTTTTACTTATTACGACAAGACCGTCAGGAGCATCAGGGGAAAGATAAACCCGCAGGATTCTACGGTTCGAAATTTTTCAGTGCGGCATTCGCTTGATAATTACGACGAGTATTTTAATAAATATGGTCCGCTGGTCAGGCATCTTTCCCTTTTCAAATACATCAATACTAATTTCAAGTACGTTTCTGACAAAGCAAGGGATGAGTATTTCGCTTCACCACAGGAAACAATCGCGAATGGCCTGGGTGGAGATTGTGATGACCATAGCATCCTGATGGCGTCCTGTCTTGAATCAATCGGGGCACGATGCCGGATCGTGCTGATCGAGGGACATGCATATCCTGAATTGTTTTGCGGCAACAAAAAGCAGTTTGAACTCGCACAGGAAGCAATAATTAGAATATTCAAAGCTTATCGGATCAAAGAGTTTCATTACCACGAGAACAATGGATATTACTGGCTGAATCTCGATTATACCGCCCGCCATCCTGGTGGCCCCTACATTAACGACAGGGTTTATGCGTTGATTGAGCCATAAATTATCTCCTCTGGTTTTTGTATAATATATTTGCGTCCCAAAAGAATGACTTCGTAGCTCAGTTGGTAGAGCAGCTGACTCTTAATCAGCGGGCCGATGGTTCGAACCCATCCGGGGTCACAAAGCGGTATCTGGAGTAAATCATATGGCAACGATTCTTTTTATCTGCAGGGTTTCAAATGCTGAAGGAGACTGTTAACAATTGCTTCATTTCCTTTTTCATTGGGGTGAAGCCAGTCGGATAAATAGCTGGATGGAATCGATCCGTGTTGAACATCAATAGAATCCTGCGCCGTGATTGCTAATTTTCCCATCGGTTCTATCACTCGTATGAAGTGTTCCTTCCCTACCATTTCTTCGATCTCGTTATTTAGTTGATCATTATGCCTGCGGTATTCGGTTCCTATCCACCTGTCTGGCAAATTTCCACTGGTAAGTTCAAAAACGTAAAACTTTGAATGCCCTTTTGTAATTCGCAAAATGTCTTCCTTAACCGTTTCAGAACTCCAGTTATTGTTTTGCCCTGCCCATACAAAAACCGGTGCCGAAAAATACGATCGTCTTTTCTCAAAAGAATCTGCAATAGCCGTTGAACCAGCGCCGGGCATCCCCTGACGGAAAACCTTTACAGCCATTCGTTTCTGGTACGCGGTCGGTATTCCTTCAAACCATGGCTTGTCATAAAAAAAGCTATCACCGGCAAAGTACACACTATCACCACATAAGTTGTTTAGGGAGGTATCTATCGGCTTCGATTTTTTACAAGACATAAGCAGGAAAAAGCAACAGAGGGTTACGAAACTTTTTCGGGAAAATTTGTGCATGTGTTTGAATTTGATTTGGAAAGATGAGAGCCGGGAGACAGGAACCAAAATCAGAACCATACCGGCTTTTTTATTTGTCGCAAAGATTCGACCACCACTTTCAGCAATTTTCCATTGCGCTCTTGGGGGAAAAACAACCTCGTACATCCGTTCTCCAAAGCGTGTTCAAATTTAATCGCCAATATGCAGTCCTGCAGAAGAAAATATATCAGACGATAATGATAGATTCAAAATTTATTGGTTCAGATAAAATTTAAATCTGCTCTGCAGGTTATTGCGGCAGATACTATTTTCAACTATATTTATTGTGCAAGGCGTGAATTTTTCGTCAATCCCAATCGAAAAGCAAACACTATGACGCTTGGTCAAATCAAAGAAGCGGCCTGCTCTCCTTCAAGTTGTGCAGAGAAGTTCATGCACGCCATAAATGACACCTGTGTTCAATTTGACATTCTCACCCCTATAAGGCAGCTCTGCTTTCTGGCTCAAGCAGGTCATGAAAGCGGAGGACTCTATTTCACTGAAGAACTGGCTTCAGGCGAAGCGTATGAAGGCAGGGCGGAAATGGGCAACACACAAAAGGGTGATGGAATTCGCTTCAAGGGGCGGGGCCTGATTCAAATTACAGGCCGCATAAATTACCAGGCTATAAGCACTGCCCTTAATGTTGATTTTATTCGCGATCCCACCTTACTGGGGGCAAAAAATGTAAATTTGTGTACGGCAACACAGATCAAATTTGCGGCGTTAAGCGCGGGATGGTTTTGGAACTCGCGTAATTTAAATGCCATTACAGACAAAATAAATATATCTAGTCCTATTGAAGAAGGTGACAACCTTCAGAATTTTATGGCCCTCACGAAAAAGATCAACGGGGGCATAAATGGTCTCGCGGACAGACTTAACCGATTTAAGGTCGGAGCGAAGTATTTTTAAAATTGCAAACGAGCAACAATTATTTACTGAACAGTTGAAAGCGATTGCGATAAATTTACAACCATAGTAATAGTTTACTGATTACAAATGACGATTGCTCCACCCCCATCGAATGCCATCGCGGCGATTAAAGCCAGTTTATGGTAAAGACAAAGACGCCACCCTGGCAAGTTTGAGCATGGCAAGCACTGGCAGGTGATCAGAAGCATAGTTTTCCCGTAACACTTCGTGGTGCAATACGGTAAAACTACCCGCGGGTTTAAAAGCAATATAATCGATCGTTTTATTCGGATTCTTTTCGGGGATGGTAAATCCACAATCTTTGATGCACGTACGGGTAAATGTGCTGTCTAGAATTTTGATGACTTCGTTATCGGCTGTGGCGTTGAAGTCACCGGCGATAATTACAGGAAGTTTTGGAAGGTGGATTGGCATGATGAATATTATATGTCAGCACGCGCAGGGTATTGTAGGATGTACTTCCTGAGCCTCTTGAAAAAAGCAAATCCGTCAACCAGTCTTTGTCAGCCGGACCAAGCTCCACTAAAGATGAGTTAACATATTTTTCATCATTGTACACGAAACCTGCCTGCAGCAGTAAAGGATATATCCCGCCTTTATCGTAGGCGTGGATCTGCTGGTATTCAAATTTTTTCCGGCCCAGGGCAAACGGTATCAGCCAGTCGAGGGCATCACGAAACCCTACGCCAAGACCAGATTTGTAGTTCCAGAGGTCGACCTTTACATGTTTTGCCAGTTTTGCCACGGTGAACCATCCGTCAAGATTCATCGTACTGTATCCAAGTGCATTGGTTCTTTCCAGTTCAAGGGGCTGTTTTCCTTCTCTGGTGATCTGGCTGTCGAGTCTTTTTTTACTCTCCTCAACAAGTTGAATCGCCTTTGACCTGTTGCCTGAAAAAAGTGCAAAATCAATTACCTGTGCATAATACCAGGTGCCGTGATTATTTTTTGCCCGGTGTTCTTCTCCGCCATTTTTACTGGTCAGCAACCACTTCAGGTAATCGGCATACCATTGCTGCATCGCGCGCTGATCGCTGTCTTTCCATGATTTTGACCCTTTTAGCAAACCAATGGCATCAGCTATATACATCAATGATCTCGTTTC
>JBDTEB010000096.1:0-4644 GCA_039922795.1 Chitinophagaceae bacterium | reverse complement strand
TGACAGTAGACTTTTTCAACCCACCCAGTGGTATCCGCGTATTGGAAAATATGATGACCTGCGCGGATGGGAGACGAGTCCATACCTCGGGCCTTCTGAATTCTACAATAATTTTGGCAGATTTGATGTATCTCTCACTGTGCCCGGCGGCTGGATCGTAAGTGGCACCGGCGTGCTGCAGAACCCGAACGAGGTATTGACCGAAACAGCAAGACAACGACTTTCCACCGTGCTGAAATCGAACGACGACGTGATGATCGTAAATGAAACGGAAAAAGGTGCGGGAAAAGCAACGGCCATGGGCGACAAACTCACCTGGCATTTTGTGGCCGACAAGGTGAATGATTTTGCGTGGGCAACAGCCGAAGATTTTGTGTGGAAAGCAACGCGGGCAACGATTCCAGGAAAGGGTGCCATTCCCATCAACATGGTTTACCTCCCTGAAAATGCCAGGTTATTTGAACAGGCGGGTAAGATCGCCCGCCATGCGCTGGAGTTTTACTCGGCACTCTGGGCGCCATATCCATTTCCGCAATTCACCATGCAGGATGGGCCGAGTGCGGGCATGGAGTATCCAATGGTAATTAACTCGAACCAGGGAGCTGCCGATCATGAAACCGCTCACCAGTGGTGGCCAATGGTGTTGGGGACAAATGAAACACGTTATGGCTGGATGGATGAAGGGTTCAATCAATATATGAATATTCTTTCCCGGGCCGACGTTGAGGGTAAAAATTTTAACCTCGATGGATTGGGACAAAGCTACGGCAGGATGAGCGGTGACGAAAACGAAGCGCCGATGATGTGGAACGCCGATTATGCAGGCAGTGGTTACAGTTTTCAAACATATGGCAAGACTCCGCTTATGCTCTCTATGCTGGGGGGAATTGTCGGTGATTCCGCGGTAATAAGGGCCATGAGAAAATACACGGCAGCCTGGGCTTTTAAAAACCCGTCGCCGTGGGATTATATATTTATAATGAATAACGAGCTGGGACAGGATCTTGAATGGTTCTGGTATTACTGGCTATGGACCACAGATGCTGTTCAGGGTTCGATAAAAGACGTGAAAATGGCAAAAGGTAAAACAACGGTCAGCGTTTACCAAGCCGGGCAGATGCCATCGCCTGTTGTTTTAAAGGTTGAGTTTGAAGCGGAAGGGCCGGCCATTAAAAAAATGGCTAATGCCAAAATGATCGATGCAACTACCGCCGAGGTTACGTGGCCGGTGTCGGTATGGTTTGGTGGAAGTCGCACCTTTGATGCGGTAATGAATTTTGGTGCACGCAGGATTAAAAAAATCACGCTTGATCCGCATGGCCGATTCCCTGATGCGAATGTTGCGGATAATGTTTGGGTGGTGAAGTGAACCATTAAATGAGACAGAACTTGAAACTGCCCACTGCTACAACCCTGATGATGATGGTGATTATCCTTGCTGCTATCAGCACATGGATTTTACCCGCCGGGCAATATAGCAAGTTGGTTAACGATGACAATAAAGCTTTTCTTGTTACGTCTCACACAGGTTCAATCAGGTTGCCCTTTACGCAAAAAACACTGGACAGCCTTTCTATCAGAATCCCGGTAGAAAAGTTTATGAAGGGCGCTATTAAAAAGCCGATCTCCGTTCCTGACACTTATCAAAAGCAAGGCAACAAGCCACAAGGTTTTGTCGCCATATTGCAGGCACCGATAAAAGGTATTGTAGATAGTATAGACATCGTGTTGTTCATTATGATTATCGGTGGGTTTATGCAGATTTTCAATAACACCGGCGCATTACTGAAAGGGATAACCTATCTCGCCAGGAAGATGAAAGGCAGGGAACGTTTGCTGATAATTATTCTAACATTTATCTATTCATTATTGGGCGGCTCCTACGGAATGGACGTTGAATCCATTGTTTTTTACCCGGTTTTGGTCCCTCTTTTTCTGGCAGCCGGTTATGATTTGATTGTACCGCTGGCTATTGTTTTTGGCGGTGCCGGTGTTGGTTATATATCCAGTTTTTCCAATCCTTTTTCTACAATAATTGCCAGTAATACCCTCGGTATCAGCTGGATGGAAGGGTTTTACGAAAGAGTTCTGTTCTTTTTTATCTCCACATCATTATTTATTTGGTATCTGCTCCGGTATGCCGACAAAGTAAAAAGAAATCCAGCTGCCTCACTGGTTTTCAGAAAAGAGGTAAGCAACAATTCGTCGTTGGACTTACATATATCTTCTGAAAACGAAGCAATTCCCCTGGCTGCAAAAACAAAAATACTGCTGCTTATATTCCTGCTCACTTTCACAAGTATGATTTCAGGAATCATCCTTTTTGACTGGTGGACAACCGAAATGTCTGCCTTGTTTTTAGGTTCAGCCATGCTAATTGCAGTTGTCGAGAGGATGAATGAAAAATTATTCGTTCAAGAATTTACGAAGGGAATGGAGTCATTACTCATTGTTGCTGTTATTGTGGGGTTGGCTCGTGGCGTAACGATAGTATTAAATGACGGATTGGCTAGTGATTCCATTTTATTTTACGCCTCACACATGGTGCAGGGGGTGTATCCGGTAGTATTCATTGTCCTGATAATGTTCTTCTACTTTTTCTTTACTATTCCGGTAAGCTCATCCTCAGGCATGGCTGTACTAACGATGCCTATCATTGGTTCGCTGGCCATATTGTTGAATATCCCTGGCAGAGAAGTGGTAAATTCTTACTTGTTTGGTATCGGGATCATGTACCTGATTACACCAACCGGTTCGGTATTTCCAGCACTTACCATGGTGAATGTAAGCTATAAGGCATGGTTAAAGTTCATTATGCCATTTGTAATCGGGTTGCTTGTTTTAGGTGCGGTGTTTCTGATTATAGGAATTCGGTTTTAAATTCTTTTTGCATCACCGTTATTTGACCGTAAATCTAAAACTCAGATCTACGGCACGTTACACTGCAAATCTGGCAAACGAATGACAAAGGAACATCGTGTTTTCTTTGATTCAGAAAATGAAGCAGTAAAAAACTGTTTTCGACCATGCGGGCATTGTATGAAAGTGAAATATACAAAATGGAAAAATGGACTTATTCTGTAACGAAGTAGATGGATCAAAAAATATCTTGCCAAATGATGGCACGGTAAATTATTATGGAAAACTATTCACCCATCAGGATGCCGCGGATTATCTTGACTGCCTGCTAGACACTATTGAATGGAAAAATGATGAAGCAATTATTTTCGGCAAGCGCATTATTACTAAAAGAAAAGTCGCCTGGTATGGGGATCATCCCTTTCATTATACTTATTCCAACACTACGAAAAAAGCATTGATCTGGACAAAAGAATTGCTGGAGCTCAGAACCATAGTTGAAAGAAGATCAGGAGAACAGTTTAATTCCTGCTTGCTGAATCTGTATCATAATGGAGAGGAAGGAATGGCCTGGCATAGTGACGCAGAAAAAGATTTGAAAAAGAATGGCGCAATTGCCTCGTTAAGTTTTGGGGCAGAACGCAAATTTGCCTTCAGACATAAACAAACCAACCAAACCGTTTCATTAATTCTTGAACAGGGAAGTCTGTTAGTGATGAAAGACCACACCCAGACAAACTGGCTTCATAGATTGCCGCCATCAAAATTGACAAAAACACCGAGAGTGAATTTAACTTTCAGATCAATTGCTTTGTAATGTTTACCTGCTTCCAACTGATGAAAAACAGCAGCAGATAGCAGGGGTTTGCATAACGAAGGTTTAGAAAGATACCTCTCTATTGTCTCATACTGGCGCGCATTAGGAATTTTATAAGGGCGATGAGACTTCGCATTACAATTTTGGTTTCAACAGCAATTCGGAAACGGCTTTGATACCCTCCGCATACGACGTTGGCTTAACGTTGAAATAGTCTTCGAATTTCTTCGAATCAAAAATGTAATCGTATTTATTTTGATAATATAATTCAGATGTTTCGCCGATCATCCGGCTAAAGATACCCATGAAACCCAGCATCAATTTTTTTATCTGCATGTAAGCGGGACGTGTATTGAAAATGTCTGCTGCCATTTTTATTAGTTCTACACCAGTTAGTGCGGGAGCTGTTGGCAGATGCCAGGTTTGGTTGTCGCTATCAGGATGGGTGCCTAATAAAACAACCGCTTTGGCTGCGTCCGGAATATAGGTAAATGAATGTTTGGCAGAAGCGTTTCCGAGCCACATCGCCCGGGATTTCTTTGAAAATTTGTCCAGCACCATGGAATCGAAAAAGCTGTTCTGACTGTTGGTCCCGTAGAAGTCTGCAGCACGGGCGATAGATGCCCTGATATTTCCGGCTTTCATCTCACCCAATAATTGTTCGGCAATTTTTGCCCTCACTTTACCTTTAACGCTGGAGGTATTGAACGGAGTTTTTTCCGTCATGGCACCATTTACGTGGCCGTACATATACACGTTATCAAAGAAAATAAGCCGTGCATTGTTTGCTTTTGTTGCATCAATGATATGCTGCATGATCAGCGGCCACTGCAGTTGCCATATTTTTCTGTCGTATTTCAGTCCTGCACACATATAAATAACCGATGAACCTTTTGTAGCGTCGAGCACCTGCTGTCTGATGGTGAGATCTGCACCCGTCCAGGAAGCATTTTCCGGAGGAGTAATTT
>JBDTEB010000095.1:0-5266 GCA_039922795.1 Chitinophagaceae bacterium | reverse complement strand
TTCCGGCCTAGATAAAAAATGTATTAAGGCAAAACGAATTTATAATGGCCGAAGAGAAAAAAATGATTAGGGTCACCATTGATAACATCTCGATCGAGGTGGAACCTGGCACATCCATTCTTAATGCTGCCAGGCAGATAGGAGGGGAGGTGGCACCACCGGCGATGTGTTATTACAGCAAGCTGAAGGGTAGCGGCGGTAAATGCCGTACCTGCCTGGTAGAAGTGGCTGCTGGCTCGGCTGCTGATCCGCGCCCGATGCCAAAGCTGGTGGCATCCTGCAGAACGAATGTGATGGACGGAATGATCGTTAAAAACATTACCAGCGAGAAAGTTATCGACGCAAGAAATGGCGTTGTAGAATTCCTGCTGATCAATCATCCCCTGGACTGCCCGATCTGTGACCAGGCGGGTGAATGTCACCTGCAGGATCTTAGCTATGACCACGGTGCAGCAGGTACCCGATTCGAGTTTCCACGACGCACGTTCGAAAAGGAAGATATCGGTCCCTTCATACAGTTGCATATGACGCGTTGCATTCTTTGCTACAGGTGCGTCTATGTGGCCGATCAACTGACCAATCAGCGCGTTCACGGTATCCTTGACCGCGGGGATCAGTCAGAAATTTCGACCTACATCTCAAGAGCGATAGAAAACGATTTCAGCGGGAACATGATAGATGTTTGCCCGGTTGGGGCCCTTACCGATCGCACCTTCCGCTTTAAAAACAGGGTATGGTTCCTGAAACCTGTTGACGCACATCGTGATTGCCCCACATGCAGTGGCAGGGTTACCCTTTGGAACAGGGGCGACGAGGTGTTTAGAGTCACTGCAAGAAAAGATCAGTGGGGTGAAGTGGAAGAATGGATCTGTAACACCTGCCGATTCGAAAAGAAGACCACCAGCGACTGGGTAATAGAAGGGCCAACCAAGGTCAGCCGTCATTCCGTCATTTCACAAGGGCATTATGTGGGTACGGTGAAACCGGATGAAACAGTCACCAGGGTAATGGACGGAAGAAAGCCAAAAATATTGATGGAAATTCACGATATCAGTGGAGTAAACAGACCGGAGATAGATCTTTCGGAATTTAATCGTCCTCCCCATTCGGACGACTACACTCAACCTTCCGTATTTAATCAAAAACTGATCGCAGACGAATAGCAAACATCATGTCAATCTTATTATCCATAGAACTGGGACTTGTTATCGAAAAGCTGGTGCTGATCATTGTAATCATCAGTGTGTCGTTGCTGATTGCAATGTACTCAACCTATGCAGAAAGAAAGGTCGCCGCTGTTATCCAGGACAGGATTGGTCCCGATCGGGCGGGTCCGTTTGGCATCCTCCAGCCCCTTGCCGATGGATTGAAACTCTTTATGAAGGAAGAAATCATTCCAAATACATCGAATCGTTTTCTTTTTATTCTTGGACCCTGCCTGGCGATGATGACGGCGATGATGACCAGTGCAGTAATACCCTGGGGCGGAACCCTTGAACTTTTTGGCCGGCAGATCTCACTTCAGATTGCCGACATTAATATCGGTATCCTGTATGTTTTTGGCGTGGTGAGTATGGGCGTTTATGGCATCATGATCGGGGGATGGGCCTCGAACAATAAGTTTTCCCTGATAGCAGCAGTCAGGGGAGCTTCGCAGATCATTTCTTATGAATTGGCGATGGGTCTTTCCCTGATCGCGTTGCTCATGCTTACAGGTTCCCTGAGCATGAAAACAATCGTTGAACAACAGATGGCACCCGGTCATCTCTGGAATATCGCTTACCAGCCCCTTGGCTTCCTGATCTTTTTGGTTTGTGCTTTCGCTGAATGTAACCGCACACCCTTTGATCTTCCTGAAGCCGAGAACGAGCTGAATTTCGGATATCACCAGGAATACTCTTCCATGAAACTCGGGTTTTATCTTTTTGCTGAATACATCAACATGTTTATCAGCAGCGCCATCATGGCCACCCTCTTCTTTGGTGGATATGATATTCCGTTTTTGAATGAGGCGAACCTGGCACCAAATCTTGCCGCCATCCTCGGTGTTTTCGCCCTGTTGTTCAAAACGTTCTTTTTCATTTTCTTTTTTATGTGGGTGAGATGGACCATCCCCCGTTTCAGATACGATCAGCTGATGAACCTCGGTTGGAAAGTAATGATTCCACTGGCTCTGGTGAATATGCTGCTTACGGGTGCAGGTATTTTAATATTTCATAAATAACCCCGGTTTTTAATTGTCATAAAATCGTAAGGGTAATGGTTTAAAATATATTTTTGCCGAAACCTTTTTTCGGCTTCCTGACAGGAGAACAACGAATATGGACTTATTAACAAACAGGGCCAAAGTGCTGGATCGCAAACCGATGACGTTCCTGGAGAGTATCTATCTCTGGAATATCTTTAAGGGTATGATGATCACTTTCAGGCACATATTTCAAAAAAAGGCGACCGTAAAATATCCGGAACAGAAAAGACCGTTCAGCCCGGTATTCCGTGGCCTGCAGATCCTGAACAGGGACGAGGAAGGCAGGGAAAGATGCACAGCTTGCGGGCTTTGCGCCGTGGCCTGTCCGGCAGAGGCGATCACCATGGAAGCAGCCGAAAGACTTCCTGGTGAAGAACACCTGTACCGTGAAGAAAAATATGCAGCCAGGTACGAGATCAATATGCTTCGCTGTATTTTCTGCGGGCTTTGTGAAGAAGCCTGTCCGAAAGATGCCGTCTACCTCAGCGAAACCTTCGCTCCTTCCAATTTTAAACGCAGCAGCTTTATATATAACAAGGAAGATTTACTGATCCCTGATCCCAAAACTGAACCAGAGGCTTTCGCCAAGGCGAAGGGAAACAGGTCTGTCACAAAAAGCTAGTTCGCTTTAAATAACCGGATAATTGCTGAAATGAGTATAACCCAGGTATTATTTTGGTTTTTGTCAGTGGTAACACTGGGCTGCGCCCTGATGGTTGTTACCAGCAGAAATCTCGTTTATAGTGTGCTATATCTGATCGTCACTTTCTTTGCTATTTCCGGGTTCTATATATTGCTGAATGCGCAGTTTCTTGCCATTGTTAACCTGATCGTTTACGCCGGGGCCATTATGGTATTGTTCCTTTTTGTGATCATGCTCATGAACCTCAACAACGACACCGAACCGCAGAAAAAGCTCTGGCTGAAAGCTGCCGGCGCCCTGGCTGGCGGATGTTTGTTACTGGTGATGATTGCTGCCCTGAAAAGTGCAGATTATAAAAATCAGATTGCAGAAACAAACACCGGGGACATCGGGCTGATCAAGAATCTGGGTATGGTGTTGTTCAAGGATTATATATTGCCTTTTGAAATCAGTAGGGTGCTTTTTTTAAGTGCAATGGTTGGTGCCGTGGTTATAGGGAAGAAGGACTAACAGTGACGCATATCCGTTAAGATTTCAGCGCTGTAAAAATATTATACATGCCGATCAATTATTTCATATTTGTTTCTCTTGCCCTGTTCTGTATCGGGATAGTGGGTGTGCTTACCCGTCGTAACGCGATCATCGTTTTTATGTGCATCGAGCTGATGTTGAATGCCGTGAATCTTTTGCTGGTAGCATTTTCAAAAATGCATCACCTCGCGTTTATTACCAATGCACCTACGGCTATCACAAATGGTACTGACGGGCAACTCTTCGTTTTCTTTATTATGGTGGTGGCTGCGGCAGAAGTTAGTGTGGGACTAGCCATCATCGTTATGTTATACAGGAATACACATTCCGTGGATGTAAACTTTTTGAACAGGCTTAAAAATTAAACGAATCATGCGTTTATCATTGATCCCCGTTGATGGTAAACACTCTCTGATTTTATGAATAAAATAATTCAACTGGTCTGGCTCATCCCTTTGTTTCCGTTGCTAGGATTTTTAATCAATGGCCTTGGAAGAAAGTCCTTGTCGAAATCCGTTATAGGAATCATCGGTAGCGGGTCTGTTCTCGCTTCGTTTGTTGTGAGTGTGATGATGTTTCTGCAGGTAAAGGCGGGTAATACCGGTGTGGTTACTCTGTTTGATTTCATCAGTTATGATAAGATCAGTATTCCCTTTTCATTCCAGGTTGATCAGCTGTCGTCGCTGTTCCTGTTGATCATAACCGGTGTCGGTTTTCTTATTCATGTGTATTCGACTTCCTACATGCATGAAGAAAAAACGGAACATTATGGAAGATACTTCGCGTACCTGAACCTGTTTGTTTTCAGCATGTTGTTGCTCGTTCTCGGAAGCAATTTTGTGATTATGTTCATTGGATGGGAAGGTGTGGGTTTGTGTTCCTACCTGCTCATTGGGTTCTGGTTTAAAAACAATGATTACAACTACGCGGCGAGAAAGGCATTCGTGATGAATCGCATTGGCGACCTTGCCTTTTTGATCGCGATATTCTGGCTGATTGCTGCGCTGGGTACTGTGAATTTCCAGGATGTTTTTGCACGTGCGGGCCAGCTGTCCAAACGTGACCTTACGATGATCACCATGCTCCTTTTTATTGGTGCAACAGGTAAGAGCGCGCAAATTCCCTTATATACCTGGCTTCCGGATGCGATGGCCGGTCCTACCCCTGTTTCGGCACTTATCCATGCGGCGACAATGGTTACCGCAGGCATCTATATGATTGCCAGGAGTAACATCCTGTACACGCTGGCACCATATACTCATACTGTGATCGCAGTTGTGGGATTGTCGACCGCAATTTTAACGGCAACCATTGCCCTGAAACAGAATGACATCAAAAAAGTACTGGCCTATTCTACTGTGAGCCAGTTAGGATATATGTTCCTGGGTCTTGGCGTGGGCGCCTACACCGGTGCTGTCTTCCATGTGATGACGCATGCATTTTTCAAGGCGCTTTTATTTCTTGGAGCGGGTTCCGTAATACATGCAATGGGTGGAGAACAGGATATGCGTTACATGGGCGGATTGAAAAAATACATGCCCGTTACACACATTACTTTCCTGCTGGGCTGCCTGGCTATTGCAGGTATCCCGCCGTTTTCCGGTTTCTTTTCAAAAGATGAAATTTTAACTGCCTCATACATGGTGCACCCCGCCTATTTTATAATAGGCGTTCTGGGCGCGCTGATGACTGCCTTTTACATGTTTCGGTTATATGTTACCACTTTCCTGGGTGAATTCAGGGGAACGGAGGAGGTAAGGCATCACCTTCATGAGAGTCCCGCGGCGATCACCGTTCCATTGATCGTACTGGCGATACTAGCCGTAACGGGTGGTTTTCTTGGA
>JBDTEB010000094.1:0-3456 GCA_039922795.1 Chitinophagaceae bacterium | reverse complement strand
GGAAAGAAGGCCCCAAAGACCGCGGTTAAAACGCCGCCTTACCTTAAACCCGGCGATGCCATCGGTATTTTCTGTCCGGCCGGCTTTATCAGCATTCCTGAAATTCAGCCTTCGATCCTGCAGATAGAATCCTGGGGATTCAAAGTGATCGTTGGCGATACGGTTGGAAAAAAAGATTTCAGTTTTGGCGGCACCGATAACGAACGGGCGGCGGATTTTCAACGCATGCTCGACGATCCCAAAATAAAAGCCATTATGTGCGCCCGTGGCGGATACGGATTTGTACGAATCATCGACAGGATCAACTTTAAGAAATTTCTGAAAGAACCGAAATGGATCATTGGCTTCAGCGACGTAACCGTGCTGCACTGTCACTTGAATGCGCTGTATGGAACACCAAGCATCCATGCTAAAATGTGCAACAGCTTTCCTGACAACTGGGCCAGTGCCGAGCCCATTCAGGTGGAGACCATTTTGTCAATCAGGAACGCATTGCAAGGCAGAAAAATGTCCTACCCTTTTCCTTCACATCCCATGAATCGCATCGGCAGGGCCGATGGAATACTGATTGGTGGAAACCTCAGGACGATTGAGAACATGGCGGGCACAGCATCCGATTTTAATACGGAAAACAAGATCCTTTTCGTGGAAGACACCGGCGAATATTTATATAGTGTGGACAGGATGTTCCGGAACCTGTTACGAACGGGCAAACTGGAAAAACTAAAGGGCCTGGTGGTCGGCGGTTTCAGGTTAAAAGCAGAAGACCCGGGTGACGAATTTGGACGAAGCCTTTACCAGATCGTACAGGAAATAACAAAAGCAGACAAATACCCGGTCTGTTTTGAATTTCCTGTCGGTCACCAGAAGAATAATTTTGCGCTTAAATGCGGCATCAGGCACCGGCTTGAAGTAAACCGGGGAAATTGCCTGATGCATGAAATCTGATCATGAATGCTGCTACAAATCAAACCCGGAAAAATGATTAAAATTCCTCCTTATTTAACAAAGGGTGACACTATCGGCATGGTTTGTCCTGCCGGGTATATGTCGCGTGAGAAAGTGGAAGCGTGCATGAATAGTTTGCAAGCGGCGGGGTATCATGTCGTATTGGGAAACACGGTTGGCGGGTCATCTGAAACCTATTTTTCCGGAACTGATGAAGAAAGGCTGGATGATTTGCAGATGATGATTGATGATGATAAAATTAAAGCAATCCTTTGTGCACGAGGTGGCTACGGAACGGGAAGGATAATTGATAAAATTGATTTTAGCCGCTTTGCGAAAAAACCAAAATGGATCATCGGGTTCAGCGATATTACAGTCATTCACAGCCACCTGTATGCGAACTATCAAATATCTTCCCTGCATGCACCAATGGCTGCTGCATTTAACCATGGCGAGGCAGGAACTTTATATACTAACTCGCTTTTGAAAGCATTGGGTGGAAAGAAACTCCATTACGAATGTGCGCCGCATGTGTTTAATAGAAAGGGTGAGGCCGTGGGCGAACTGATCGGCGGCAACCTGACGATGCTTTCTCATCTCATCGGAACCCGGTCTGATATCAAAACCAGGGCCCGCATTATTTTCCTGGAAGATGTTGGTGAATATCTTTATAATATCGACCGGATGTTATATCAATTAAAAAGAAGTGGTAAGCTTGATAAACTTGCGGGGGTAATTATCGGCGGGTTCAGCGATTTAAAAGACACGGAGCGTCCGTTCGGAAAAACAGTGTATGAAATTATCCATGACATTTTTAACGGTTATGACTACCCGATCTGTTATAATTTTCCGGTAAGCCACGACATGGAAAATGTAGCCTTAAAAATTGGCGTGGGATATAAACTCAGGGTTGGGAAAAACAAGGTCACTCTCGAAGAGTAAATTTAATTGGCCAACACGGAATCAATCGTCGCGGGCACTATGGGAAAGCTGAATAAATTCCGGTGCGTTCCACCTTCGAGCGTAATTAATTTGTCTCCTTTCTTTAACAAAACTGAAAGTCTTTCTGAATTGCGGTAAGGCACCAGCCAGTCATTTGTTCCATGAAACATGATCACAGGGTCTGTGACTTTAGGAAGAAACGTATAAGTAGGAATCTGATGCCGGATAATTTGTTCCATTGGATACATGGGGAGATAATACTGGAAGATCGCAGGCAGACTGTAATAAGGTGATTCCAGCATGAGGCAACGACAGTTTCTTACAGAGGCCAGCTGAGACGCAATGCCCGTCCCCAGAGACTTTCCGAAAATTACAATATGATCGGGGTTAAAGCGCGTCCTCGCCATTTTATACATCTGCAAAGACCATTCAAACACCAGGTTCTCGGAGAATTTACCCGTACTTTTTCCATATCCCGGATAATCGATCATCCAAACTTCATATCCCGATTTAGTGAAATAGGGAACAAAGCGCCTATACCTGGCTATGTTGGACCGGTTTCCATGAAAGTATAATACGATACCCTTCGGGTTTGCCGTGGTAAATTTTACGATGCTGATATTGCTATTCGCGTTATAGGAGACGCTGGTTTCTTCATAGGGCATGTTGAAGGCATACTTGTAATTCTTCGCGAGGGGGATCGGTTGCAAAATGATATAGTCCTGCACGAAATACACGATGAGACCCACCAGCACGTAAATAATGATGACAATTTTTACAATTCTGAAAATTTTTTTCCGGCTCATTTTACTCTTTTAAAATATCCCTGATGAAATTATGATATTCAGGAAAAGTTTGCAGGTTGTTGTGCCCGCCGCCGTCGATGCGGATGAGTGTTATTTTTCGAGGATTTATTTCCTGCAGTTTTTCGCTGTTTGAAATGGGGATAAGCCTGTCCCTGGTTCCATGAATTATGTAGGTATGACATTCCACTTTTTCCAGCCATAAGTTGGTGGGCAGGTGATATCTCAACAGCTTGCCGATGGGAAGAAAGGGTAACAGTCGTTTAATCACCCGTTGAAAATCGTAGTAGGGAGCGTCAAGGATCAGCAACCGCGGTTTATTATCCGAAGCGATCTTGGCGGCAAATCCGCTTCCGAGGCTGCGACCATAGATGATCATGTGCGGTTCAAGATATTTTTCGGCAAGTTGGGTGTAAACAACCTGCATGTCTTTCAGCATTTCACGCTCACTTCTTTTTCCCGTACTTTTTCCAAACCCGCGATAATCGACCAGCACCACATCATAATTATATCGGTAAAAATCCCTGGCATATCGTGCCCACCCTTTGATGCTGCGTGTGTTGCCATGGAAGTAGAGGATTAGTCCTTTTGCATCTTCCCTGAAAAAATGAAGACCGTTGATGCTTACTCCGGGTTTTATTTCAAAGAATAATTCCCTGAATGGTACGTCGTATTTAAATTGAAAACCTGCGGCCAGCTTTTCGGGTTTGAAAATAAATCTTTCCTGAACCAGGTAAACCAGCAATATAAGAAGCAGGTAGCC
>JBDTEB010000093.1:0-4731 GCA_039922795.1 Chitinophagaceae bacterium | reverse complement strand
GACTGACCCGCCCCGGTTGAGCCCGTGATGCCCGTGGTAAAAACCCTGTCCAGCATGCCTGCCAGCGGAAGTAAACCCAGTTGGATAGCAGTAGCAAAACATCCGGGATTGGCAATATTTTCAGCTTCTTTTATCTGTTCGCGGTTGATTTCCGGTAATCCATAGACGAAGTTTCGGTCACCGATTTTACTCTTTGACGCGATCCTGAAATCATGAGAAAGATCGATCAGTTTTATTTGATCCGGAATTTGATGTTGTTCGAGATATTTCCGGGCCTCTCCATGTCCGACACAAAGAAAGATCACATCAACCTCATCATTGATTTCGTAAGAAAAAACAGTATCTGTTTCACCAAGCAAATCGGCATGAACCTGGTAAAGATGTTTTCCCGAGTTGCTGCTGCTCTGCACGAAACCTATTTCCGCGTCGGGATGAAGCAGCAGCAGTCTGATTAACTCGCCCCCCGTATAACCCGCGCCACCGATGATTCCTGCTTTTATTTTTTTCATACCTGTGCAATTATGAAGCGGACTGCCCACCCTTACCGGATGGCAGTAGATTCTTATTCAGGATAATAACTAGAAAATTTCTCTGCCTCTGGCAGTATGGCAAACCCAGCCGTAACCTTTAAAAGGCTTCATCGGCTTTCCACATCTTCCTTCACCTTGTGAAAAATCATGGTCTGATTTCCAAAGATCCTGGTGAATCCGCGCACATCTTCACCGGTAAAACCGGTATTCATCTCACCATACTTCCCAAACCTTGAACTCATCAGGTCGAAATCAGACTCGATACCGGTAACCTGGAATCGATACGGAGCAAGTCTTACAAACACTTCCCCCGTTACCTGTAACTGTGAGTTGGTTAAAAACGCTTCGATATCACGCATGACGGGATCTAAAATCTGGCCTTCATGCAGCCAGTTGCCGTAAAACAAAGCCAGTTGGTCTTTCCAGTTCAGCTGCCATTTCGTAAGCACGTGTTTTTCAAGAGCGTGATGCGCCTTTAAAATAATCATGGGCGCTGCGGCCTCAAATCCAACCCTGCCCTTGATGCCGATAATTGTATCACCAACATGAATATCACGACCGATACCAAATGGTCCGGCGATGGATTGTATGTATTTTATGGCATCGGTGGGATGATCAAAATGCTGATCATTGACTGCTTTCAATTCTCCTTTTTCGAAAACCAGTTTCACATCTTCCTCTTCCTGCTTTGTCACCTGGGTTGGCCAGGCTTCTTCCGGCAAAATACCTTTTGAATTCAAAGTTTCCTGACCGCCAACACTGGTTCCCCAGAGACCTTTGTTTATTGAGTAAACCGACTTGGAAAAGTTCATATCGACACCCTGGCTTTTCAAATAGTCGATCTCCTGCTGCCGGCTCAGTTTCAGGTCACGGATAGGCGTGAGAATTTCCACACCTGGGATCATGATGTTAAAGATCATATCAAACCTTACCTGGTCATTGCCTGCTCCCGTGCTTCCATGCGCAACTGCCGTGGCGCCAACCTTTTTTACATGCTCCGCAATGAACAAGGCCTGGGTAAGCCTTTCTGCGCTTACACTTAGGGGATAGGTATTATTTTTTAAAACATTGCCGTAGATCAGGTAGCGGATGATTCTGTCATAATATTCTTTAACTGCGTTTACTGTTGTATGAGAGGTGACGCCGAGCATTTTTGCATGTGCTTCCACTTCCTGCAATTCCTCTTCGGTAAAACCTCCTGTGTTTACGATAACAGAATGCACTTCATACCCAAGATCTTGCGCAAGATATTTCACACAAAATGAAGTGTCTAATCCACCGCTAAATCCAAGTACAACTTTTTTTCTTTGTTCCATTTTATAAAAACCTTGATTCCTTACTAGAAGTGAAAGAAATGGTGAAGTAATGATTTCGGCCTCACAGCGCCGCTAACGTGTTTCCTGTTAAAAATCCTGAGCAGCTTGCTTTGCTTGAACTTCATGAAGCGCTCGTACAGTTTGGAGTTCTGGTGAAAGTCCTGAGCGGTCTCCACTGGCTCGTAATGATCTTTGGGATCATACAACATGGCGGTACACATGCAGTTCTTTCTTTCCTTGCTCACGAGGATATCGTAATTGACACAGCTTTTACAGCCCGCCCAAAACTCGTCGTCATCGGTTAGTTCGGAGTAAGTAACCGGCTCATAGCCCAGATCGGAATTGATCTTCATGACCGCAAGGCCTGTCGTCAGTCCAAAAATTTTTGCTTCAGGATATTTCTCTCTCGACAGTTCGAAGACTCTTTTTTTGATCTGTTTGGCAACACCGCTTTTTCTAAAAGCAGGTGACACCACCAGGCCGCTATTGGCGACAAACTGGTCATGGCCCCAGGCTTCAATATAACAAAAGCCCACCCACACACCTTGATCGG
Organism: Chitinophagaceae bacterium; assembly: GCA_039922795.1. GTDB lineage: Bacteria > Bacteroidota > Bacteroidia > Chitinophagales > Chitinophagaceae > JADCRZ01. The sequence goes on along the minus strand of JBDTEB010000093.1, from coordinate 2,332 downwards.
TGTGAGCAACCACTGCCTTTCCCTCTTTCATTTTCTGTTCCAGATAGGCTGGCGAACGTTTGGCGATCCCAGTACCCCTGGCCTTCGCTGAAGATTCCATTTCATCAGTTATGGTTTGGGCGTAATGACTATCACCGGGTGTTGCGACCCTGATAACAAGATTTGTATATTCCAATTCGTAAAAATTGAAGAATGAACAATGCTAACGACAAATACGTACAGTGTGAAAAGTACTTTGGGGGATTTTTCCACTGATAGGGGCAGGGTTTAATTGCTCGGTCCTATCAGTAACCACGTCGGCATCCGGAGGAAGAAAAAGGAAAAGTAAAAACAGGAAATTCAATTCCGGAAGGAGTAAGAAAAGAGAAATTATATGGGGTGCTGCTTTTCAATTTTTTACAGGTTAAACGTTAAAAGGTTGGTTTAACGCTTATTTGCGGCACAAAAGTATTACTTTTTAGAGTTACGAGGGTAAAAGAAATGTTATTGTTACCTATTAGTAAAGTCACTTCACAAACTTCATTAACGGATCTGCTATCTGCCTGTCATTGCTCAGTCTTGGAACCTTGTTTTGTCCGCCGAGTTTGCCGACACTTTTCATATAGTCGATAAAACCGTTCTTTTGCACCGACCTGATATAAAGGGGATGCAAAATATTACCGGTGATGAGATCATCATAATATATATTCCTGTCCCGAAGATTCTGATCAACCTTTAAAGCAAATGCCCTGATGTCTGCTGGATTATTCTCAAACTCCACGAACCATTCATGATAACTGGTGGAATCGGCCTGCGAGATCATGGGAGCAACAGTAAATTCGGTGATGTGAATGTTCTCCTCCTTCGCCGCTTTCATCAGGCTGTATTCAACCTCTTCACCAATCACATGCTCACCAAAAGCCGAAATAAAATGTTTGGTACGGCCGGTCACCACGATGCGATAAGGATGGGTAGAAACGAACTTAACGGTGTCTCCTATATTATATCCCCACAATCCGGCATTATTATTAATGATCAGCGCATAATTAACTCCCACCTTCACATCCCTTAGTGAAATGCGGGTGGGATTCTCGTTAAAGATCTCCCCTGCAGGCACGAACTCGAAGAAGATTCCGCTGTTTGTATTTAACAGCAAACCTTCACTCTGTTGTGAATCCTGGAAGGCGAAAAAGCCCTCGCTGGCGGGAAAAGTCTCGATGGTATGCACTTTCTTTCCAATGCTTTCAAAGAGCTTTGATTTATACGGCTCAAAATTTACTCCACCGTGGGCAAGCACCGAAAAATTCGGGAATAGCTCTTTTATCCGCTTTCCACTCTTTTCCTGGAGACGGTCGAAATACATTTGCACCCAGGGAGGAATACCACTGATCAGGGCCATATCCTGGTTGATTGTTTCGTCCACGATCTTGTCCAATTTTGTTTCCCAGTCATCGATGCAATTTGTCTCATAAGAAGGTAACTGGTTGGTGCGCAGGTATCTGGGAATATGATGATTAACAATACCGCTTAACCGGCCGGTAGGGATACCGCCGACCCTTTCGAGTTCGGGAGATCCGGAAAGGAAGATCATTTTACCATCGGCAAACTGATTGTTGCCCGTCTCTGCCATATAGCAAAGCAGCGCGTTCCTGGCAGAATTGAGGTGATTTGAGATAGAATCTTTGCTGATGGGGATATACTTAACCCCGCTGGTGGTACCTGAGGTCTTGGCCAGATAAAGCGGTTGGCCCTTCCAAAGCACATTGTGCTTACCTTCTTTAATCAGTTCAATATATTTTTTATAGGCCTCGTAGTCCCTGATCCCCACGGCCTGTTTGTATTGATTGTAGTCTGAAACCTCGGAAAGTCTGTGTTCTTTTCCAAATTCCGTTGCCACTCCCGTTTTAAGCAAAGATTTCAATATGGCATCCTGATCTTCGAGTGCGGTAACCATGCCCTTTTTTACTGATTTACTGATGTAGGCAGCAAAAGGACGGGCGAAAAGTGATTTGAATTTCATGGTAGATAGCAGGGAAATATTAGAAAAATTCAAAATATGCTGACACTCAGCATTAAGGCACTCGTGCAAATCTCAGACCCGGACAAGGTAGAAAAGGACTCCGGGGATAGCTTTATATTTGCAATCCAGGCAAAAGACAAAGTACAATCAAATTTGGCAGATGTTCAAGGGGTATGATCAAGAAATGACCTTTCCGCCGAGGTTGTCAGGGATTTTAGTCCTCCGCTTCATTTTTTTTGTTTGGAAAGGTGATTTTTACAGATTTCTGATTACCTTCGCCGTCCTAATTTTCCAAGCTATGCTAGCAGTTGTAAAAATTTCCGGAAAGCAATT
>JBDTEB010000092.1:0-4480 GCA_039922795.1 Chitinophagaceae bacterium | reverse complement strand
TCTTCCAGCGCCCTTTTTTCCTTGTTGAAACGGTAGGCAGCGTTATTGATGGCTTCCCGGTAAACGGGCACTTCATCAGGTCGCAGTACGCTTTTAACAAGCGTATGTCCTTGCTTGCGAAAAGATTCGATTTGCTCTGGTTTGATTTCGATCGTGTCTTCGAGCGTCGGCATGGTCACGGCGGGCATAGGTTATTGTTTTAATAAGTACAAACTAACGCAGAAATGATGGTTAAAGAAGGGATTAATCCGCGAGAACGGGGTCTGCATTAGCCAAATAGCTATTAATAAGCCAAATTAGTCTTAAAATGAAGACCTGCCTTCAATCGGGCAATATGAAAAAGGGTGGCCCTTATTGAGGGCCACCCTGGTCATTATTATTTCAAATCAAAGCGATCCAGATTCATCACCTTCGTCCATGCCGACACGAAATCTTTTACGAATTTATCTTTCCCGTCTTCAGAAGCATACACTTCAGCAAGGCCTCTTAACTCTGCATTGGAGCCGAAGATAAGATCTGCGCGTGTGCCTGTCCATTTCAATTCACCTGTTTTACGGTTGTGACCCCAGAATACCTGGGCAGAATCGGAAGAAGGCTTCCAGGTGACGCCTATATCGAGCAGGTTTAGAAAAAAGTCGGCAGTCAGCCATCCTGGATTCGCTGTAAAAACCCCGTGTCTGGATTGATCGTAATTCGTATTCATCACACGAAGGCCACCAATCAGCACCGTTAATTCAGGCGAGGTGAGGGTAAGTAGTTCGGCTCTGTCAATCATAAACTCTTCTGCCCCCGGCATATGTTTGCTGGCAAGATAATTCCGGAAACCATCCGCAGCGGGTTCCAGTGCCGCAAAGGATTCGATATCGGTATCTTCCTGCGTAGCATCCGCACGTCCAGGTGTGAACGGAACGGTTATGTCATGACCCGCATTCTTTGCGGCCTGCTCGATGCCAACACCTCCCGCCAACACAATGAGATCGGCCAGCGAAATTGTTTTTCCGCCGGATTGAAAATCATTTTTCACCCCTTCGAGTGCAGAAAGAACCGTAGAGAGTTGAGCCGGGTTGTTCACTTCCCAGTCTTTCTGCGGCGCCAGTCGGATGCGTGCACCGTTCGCGCCGCCACGTTTATCGGAACCACGGAAAGTTGAGGCAGAGGCCCATGCCGTGGTTACCAATTGCGAAATAGATAATCCCGTCGCCAGTATCTTACTTTTTAATGAAATGATGTCATTTTCATCGACCAGTGCGTAATCGATCGCTGGGATAGGATCCTGCCAGATGAGTATTTCGGCAGGAACTTCTTTGCCCAAATATCTTGCACGCGGACCCATATCGCGATGCGTCAATTTAAACCAGGCGCGCGAAAATGCTTCTGCCAGTTCCGCGGGATTTTCAAAGAAGTGTCTGGAGACCTTCTCATAGGCGGGATCAACCCTGAGTGCCAGATCACTTGTCAGCATCATGGGTGCGTGACGTTTTGAAGTATCATAGGCATCGGGCACGGTTCCCGATCCGGCTTCACCAACCGGTTTCCACTGTTGGGCACCGCCCGGACTTTTTGTTAGTTCCCACTCATATCCAAAAAGGTTTTCAAAATAATTATTGCTCCATTTTGTTGGAGTGGTGGTCCAGGTTACTTCAAGCCCGCTTGAAATGGTATCGCCGGCGTTACCGCTCCCGAAAGAATTTTTCCATCCCAGACCCTGATCCTCGATACCGGCACCTGCCGGCTCAGCTCCCTGGTATTTGCCAGGTTCGGCCGCACCATGCGTTTTTCCGAACGTATGACCACCTGCGATGAGGGCCACGGTCTCATAATCGTTCATGGCCATGCGACCGAAAGTCTCGCGGATATCGTGGGCAGATTTTAACGGATCAGGGTTGCCGTTCGGACCCTCCGGGTTTACATAGATCAATCCCATTTGAACCGCACCGAGCGGGTTTTCCAGTTCGCGACTGCCGGTGTAGCGGTTGTCACCCAGCCATTCTTTTTCACTACCCCAGTAAACGTCTTCTGAGGGTTCCCAAACGTCTTCTCGACCCCCGGCAAAACCAAAGGTTTTCAGTCCCATCGATTCGAGTGCACAGTTGCCGGTAAATACCAGGAGATCCGCCCAGGATAGCTTTTTACCATATTTCTGTTTAATGGGCCAGAGCAGCAAACGTGCCTTATCAAGATTTACATTATCTGGCCAGCTTTTCAATGGCTCATACCGTTGTGTTCCTCTGCCTGCGCCACCGCGACCGTCCTGGATGCGGTAAGTTCCGGCACTATGCCAGGCCATGCGGATAAAAAAAGGTCCATAGTGACCAAAATCAGCCGGCCACCATTCCTGTGAAGTGGTCATCAGTTCAAAAATGTCTTTTTTAACCGCATCGAGGTCGAGGCTTTTAAATTCTTCGGCATAGTTGAATGAGGGCTCCATCGGGTTAGACAGGGCTGAGTGCTGACGGAGGATATTCAGTTTTAAGGCGTTCGGCCACCAGTCACGAATTCGTGTACCGCCACCTGCGGTTGTTTTTAATACGCCACCGGAAAACGGGCATTTGCCGGCTATGCTTGGCTCATTCACGTGAGCAAGTACGCTCTTGGTGTCAATGTGTTCCATGATGATTTTTTGTATTATGGGTTTTAAGAATGATAGTAGTTACGGGTACGCAATTTACCCAAAAAAACAAAAACAGCTAAGGGAACAATTTGTTTTGAAGGGTTTTTTAGCAGGCGGCACATTTGCAACATTCGAGAGGTTATATTATATTGGTGTACTGCAAATGTTTTATCTTGCTGTACCGCAAATGTTTTTGCCTTAAGGTAAAACAGGAAGGAACCAGTGATCAATCCGGCTAATACTCTAAGGGAGCAAGAAAGGGTAACAATTGTCGAAAATGTTTACTATCCCAAAATGAAATTTCTTATTACACTTGTTTGCACAGCCTTTGTCATTCAAACGGCGTTTCCCCAGAATAGGGATAAATTCTTTGCTTTTGATGCCAGCTGGCAGAATGTTAAAATGAACAAAGCATATTATTTGGTTCGTGTCCGGAAAAACGCTGAAAAAGATTTTCTTATTTCCACATACCTGGCTGGAGGACCATGCATTATGCAGGAAAAATTTAAGGATGATTCCGGTACCGTTAGAAATGGGAACAGTCGGTATTATCATTCAAACGGATATCTTGATTCGGTTGGTAATTTTACAAATAATCTGGCCGACGGACAATTCGACTACTTTGATCTGGTTGGGAGATTTTCTTCAAAAAAATGGTACAGTAACGGAATAATGATCAGGGATTCCCTTTTTGACAGACAACCAACGGATTCAACAGAAGTGCAAAAGGTTGGTACGGGTGAGACGGTTGCGACCTTCAAAGGTGGGCCTAATGACTGGATGAGGTTTTTAAGTCGTAATTTAAAATCTCCTGAAGGTGCGACCACTTCCAGCATGAATGGTGTAGTTAACCTAATTTTTGTTGTGGATGAGAAGGGGAAAGTGTTGAATCCGGAAATTTTCAAGTCTGCGGAATATTCCATGGATGAAGAAACGCTCCGGCTCATTCGATCATCACCAGACTGGGTTCCGGCGTCGAAAGATGGTGTGCCAATAAAGTCGTACAAGCGCCAATCAGTCTCTTTCCAAATTCACTAACGGAAAGCAATAACTGTCGTATTTATCCCGCGAAGCGAATCACTCGATTCCTATCTTTTTTTCCGTTGTTCTTTTATCCATTAAATGAATAGGGGCAATTGTGGAATAGTCGGCCACAGTGCCATCGGCTGTCTTATCATAAGTGAGCTTGAGTAATTGCCTCTTAACCCCGGTCCACGACAACCAGTGCATCAAAAGGATATGAAGGGATTTCATCCCGACAAATAGGGTACATATTGATTCATTCAAAAATTCTGAAGCTTACCTAACTTTTTGCTGCTGAAAAGCATGAATAGTATTTTCCGCAGTAACATCTGTTTAACAAGCTTTTGACAAAGAAAGTAGACTTTTTCCCATTATATATTATTTTTGTGGTCCTAAATGAAATTTCTACTTACCGCTCTCCTATCCGTTTTTTCTTTTCTTCCGGGAAGTGCTATTCGTTCTTGTCAACCTCCAGTTGGGAGTGTTTGTAAGTGTGCGTTGGGTGATAAACCTGACGTCGGAAAAATAAATAATTTTGCTGTTACAAAGGGAGCCTGCTTAGAGACGATTCACAACGTCATTCAGGCTTCTGCTGATTATTTGATAGGGGATGAAGAGGATGACCAAAGCAGTATTAAAACTCATTTACGTAAGTATCCTTCTTATTTTTCTGATGTTTTTTTTCCTGTTCATTTTTATTTGCTCAAAAATATATTGCCCGTTTGCCCGTATCTGTCCTGCGCAAATTCCTGCAGATATCTTGTTCTGCACGTACTGAGAATTTGAGCTGATTTGTCGAGGGAATGTTCTTTCCCGTTCTGCCCTGAAATTTATAAAACGATTGGT
>JBDTEB010000091.1:0-11130 GCA_039922795.1 Chitinophagaceae bacterium | reverse complement strand
GAAACATTCACTCCATAACCGTGTTTAAGTGACTTGTCTGCATTGGGTTGTTCGTAAGAAAATTCGATCTGCCTTGTATAGCCAGTGATAAACCATGCTTTGAGTTTGTCATTTCGCCCCGTGAAATTATAGTAATCGAATTTGGCACCATAGTTCACCCTGCTCAGGTCGTACCCGCGTTTCGCCCATTCCTGCAGGTTGCGGTCGATGGGTCGGAAATAGGGAACCGGAAAGATGTACCAACGTTCTTTCAGATCGATTTGTATATTAACCTGGTATCCATCGAAATTTTTAAGGGACACAACCGCATCATTGAACAGGCGGGTATTCATAAGTCTTTGTCGGGCAAGATCGAAACGACTGACGAGGTCGTCAAGCGCAACAGAGTCTCCCTTCTGGAACGGAAGTTCGCGTTCGATCAAGTATTTCTTGGTCTTCCTGTTACCGGAAATCGCTATCTCGCCAACAATAAAATTTCGCGCTTTGTACAGGAGATCAGGTGCATCCGCCTTGTTGAGCGTATCCTTCGATACCGTGCCATGACCAACTTTTGCTGCTCCCTGTCCAAATGCGATAGCAGTCAGGAGGACAGATGTTAACAACAGCAAACAGAATTTCCTATCCATAGCTTGAAAATAGCTTCAACAAAGCTTGAGTAAATGAATCTTTGGATAGAGGGTAAGTAAAAACTACCTAGATATTAAGATAGTTCATGAGATGATCGTAATTAGTCTTCAGTTCGTTCTCATACAATTCTTCACCAAAATAATATTTTACAGAATAATCATACCGTTGAAAGGTAGCCACTATGTCTGAAATCTCGAATTTATTAATTTTAAGCGTAACGTACAAAAGGCCGAGATTATTATCGTATTGGGTGTTTAGTTGTGTTATGAAAGCGTCATTGGTTTCCACCAGTTTGCTTATCTGTGAAAACGAAAATTCTCTTTTTTCCAGTTCCAATACGATAATGCCGCCCGGCTCGTCAATCCCAAACATCTTCCCGATAAATTTCAACAGGTCAGAAGCGGCAATTGCACCGACCCAGAGATTTTCGTTGTCGATAACCGGCAGAACAGTTAGCGAAAATTCGTTAATCACTCTAATGGCTTCCGAAAAATGAAGATTGGCGTTTACTGATAAACGGGAAAACTCCCTTTGCAGATTTTCCAGTGTATCATTTTCGTCTAATGCGTTTAGAAGCTGATCTTCGGTAACGAGGCCAAGGTATTTGTCGTCGGAGATAACCGGTAACTGGGTCAGGTGGTGATCGGTCATCAGGTGTAAGGCCTGGTAAACCGTATCCGTTAAGGAAAGTGGCGGGATGGAGGCAGAGATTAAATCCTTATTTAGCACGGGGTAAGGTTTACGTTTAAGACGGCAAAACTCAAGCCACAGCTGCAGAGGCGTTTAAACTTCTTAAAAATTTCTGAAGGATAGCATTAAACTCTTCTGGCGTTTCCATCATGGGGGCATGACCACATTTATCTATAAAATACAGTTCGCTGTTAGGGATGAGTTTTTGAAATTCGCGGCCCACAAAAGGCGGTGTTATGGTGTCGTTATTGCCCCAGACCAGTAGTGTCGGTTTGGTGATCTGGCTAAGCTCATCTCCAAGGTTATTCCGGATAGCACTTTTCGCCAGCGCGATGATCTTGATTACTTTGATTCGGCTGTTTACGATCTCATACACTTCATCCACCAGTTCTTTGGTCGCCGTTTTGGGATCATAGAAGGTTATTTCTGTCTTCTTCCGGATATATTCGTAATCGCCTCGTTTTGGATAAGTGTCCCCCATACCGTTTTCAAAAAGCCCTGAACTGCCCGTAAGGGTCAAGGACCGGATGCGCTCGGGGTGTTTAAGCACGTACAACAGGCCTACATGCCCGCCGAGGGAATTGCCCATGAGGTGAATATTCTTGTAATTCCGTAATTCGATAAAACGAAAGAGAAACTTTTGAAGTCCGCCAACCGAAGTATGCAATATGTCAAGTTCAAATAATGGCAATAAGGGCACAATCACTTTGTAATCGCGTTTAAAGAATTCAATGAGATCCTGAAAATTGCTGAGCGCACCAAAAAGCCCGTGCAACAATAACAGTGGTTCTCCTTCTCCCTCTTCAATGAATTTGAACTTTTCCTGCAGTTTAATCTCGTAATTCATCTTGATATTGAGTGCTTAAATCATTCGGCTGCTAAAATAATTGATTTGAAGCAAAGTTAAGGTGTGGATGGGCGCTTTGCTTTTTCACACATGTATGCACAAAGTAAATGAAAAATAAATGATATGCAGGATATCACCCCTTTGCGGGTGGCACGTTGGCCACGGTCTCGAAAAAAGCGGACAGTTGCGCAAAGATATCTTTCAAGAAAGGAAGGATTGAACCTAGAAGCCCAATAGCCCTGGGGGCAAGTGGGCGAATGAGAGGATAAGTCTTCGATTCGGCGATTGCTGTGTCGGAAATAAGCTGAATTTTTTCGAGATAGAAAAAAGTCACGCTCAGTATAAGCAGGTAGATAATGCCGTAAGCGACCATTCCGCCAATCCTGTTTGCCCAGCCCAGCATGGCAAGCTCCACGGTTTTTTGTAAAGCGGTCGCGATCAGGCGAACCAGCATCACGGAAGCAATGAATACCAGCAGGAAACTCAGCACTGGCAGCCACTTTACGCCGACATTCAAGGTTCCGGAAAGGTAAGCGGCGGTCAGGGCGCTCAACTTCAATGCAGCGGCCAGGCCAATTAATAAACCAGCGAGTGAAAATACCGCAACGATCAGCCCCTGCCGCAGGCCCTTAAAGACGGCAAAAATCAGCACGAGCAGTACGGTAAGATCGATCAGCATCGTATCAGATTTTTGCCAGGAGTTCTTTAACCATCCCGCTGATCGTTTTTCCATCAGCGACACCGGCCATTTCCTTGTTGGCCAGGCCGATCACTTTTCCCATGTCTGCCATACCTTTCGCACCGGAGCTCGCAATGATCTCCTGAACTTTCGCCCTTACAGCATCCAGATCCAGTTGTTTGGGCAGATATTGCTCGATCACTTCGATCTCTTCCTGTTCTTTCGTTGCCAGATCTTCCCTGTTCTGCTGTTGAAAGATCGCAAGGGAATCTCTGCGTTGCTTCACCAGTTTTTGCAGCATTTTGATCTCATCTTCCTCCTTTAGTTCACCACCCGCACCTTCTGCCGTTTTAGCGTTGATGATGGCGGCTTTTATCGCCCTCACTCCTCTTAAAGTCTTTTCGTCTTTGGCCAGCATGGCTTTTTTCATTTCAGCCATGATCGTTTGTTCCAGTGCCATATATATGATGGTATTAAAGCGTTTTTAAAATCAGGAGGCCTTGTTTTCGGCCAGCTGCCATTCCTTGAATCTCCGTTGAAAATTATTCGCGAAGGTCTTCATCTCCTCAACCATCCCGGTATTTTTTGTGGCCCTTCCAAAGGTCTCAGCCATGGTCATGTAAGCCTGGAAGAAAAACTCACCCATCTCGTCAACCATCATGTCTTTCGTCCAGAGGTCAATCCTGAGGGCCGATTTATCTGTACGATCCCAGAGTGCGAGCATCATGGCTTTTGCCTGCTGATCCATTTGGGCCGTGGTGTCTGTGGCGGTCCACCTGATGTCTTCGGGTACTTTGTCATCGTCCAGTACCACATCTATCCTTATTGTTGATTGTCTCATCTTTTTAAAATTACCGCGAAGGTAATATCATTTTGTTTCGGATGCCTTTCTCAGCAGGCCAAGGAACTGGCGAGGAAGATTTTCCGGATCATGTTGCTGGAGAGCATCTGCCTTTTCTATCAGCAAGTCTCTTCCAGATTCCTCTTTGAAAAGCTGCTGCATGGCTTTGGAAAAGCCCTCTGATACTGATCCTGACACCTGTATAATTGAATCGCCTGCCCATTCCTCAAGCACAGGAAGTTTGCTGGCTATCACGGGAAGTCCGGCAGACATAGCCTGTAAAACGGTAACTGGCAGACTGTCTTCGAGTGCCGGGTAAACGAGCGCATAGGCAGCAGCCATCAATTCCCTGACGTCATCAGGAGATGGATTTCGCAGAATGACCACATCTGACCGGTACTTGTAGCTGTCTAACAGCTTTTCAAAAGTGGACGTCCATTTCGTGTCTTTTCCCGCGAAATACAATCTCATGGAAGATTGCTGACGCTGTTTAAATTGAGAAAAGGCTTTGAGGAGGTCCAGCAGCTGGTGGCGAGAATCGAGATCTCCAGAAAAAAGAAAGTAGTCGTGGCCTCCGGAATACTGCACTTTGATGCTTTCTTTTCGTCCCCAGGTAGCCCGCATTTCCTGCGCGGGAAAGGGTGGATCCAGCCTGAGCAGTTTTTCCATAGGGATCACGAGGCTATTGATATTCGCGAAACATAAAACCTGGCTAACTGAAGCCAGTGTTCGGTTCCATGACTTGTCAAGATTTTCGACGGATGGCGGATCAAGCAGGAGCAGCAGTTTTCCGGATTTATACCGGTAGGTTAACGGGTTGTCTATACCAACGAAAACATCCGGATCAAGGGCCTTCACATCCCCGGGCAGCCTCATTCGCCGGAAAAAATGGGAACCCAGAAGACTTGTTGCCGTATTTCCCGTTCGCACAAAGAACATATTATCCGGCAGCGCCTCTTTTGGCTTCCGGTGTGGTGGCAGCAGAATCACGAATTCATCATCAGGGGAGAGCCAGGCCATCCTTTTTACAAGATCTGTAAAGAATAAAACAGCCGGGTCAGGATAGTCTCCGGCCATCAATTTTTGGTCGAATACGACGCGCATAGTGTTGTTAAAGGTAGTTAGAGCAGACTCTTAATTCGTTATTTCGGGCTTACTTTATTACTTTTGATCGAATAAATACTGTTGATGGAATATAATACGACGAGGAATCATTTGATGATGAAAGAATATGGCCGCCATATTCAGAAAATGATTGAGTACCTGATGGCCATTGAAGATGAAGAAGTTCGACAGAAAAACGCTTATGCCGTTATTGAGCTGATGGGCTTTTTGAATCCACATTTAAAGAACGTTGAAGATTTCCGACATAAACTTTGGGATCATCTTTTCAATATTTCTGATTTTCACCTGGAAGTGCAGTCACCTTACCCGATTCCTACAAAGGAAACGCTTAAGCCAGGCCCGATGCAGCTCAAATATCCAAAACGTTATCCTAAGTTCTCTCACCTGGGGAAGAACCTGGAACTCATCATCAATAAAGCGCTTAAGGAGGATAACCCTGAGAAACGCAACGGTTTTTCCAATGCGGTGGCTTATTACATGAAGCTGGCCTACAATAACTGGCATAAGGAGACTGTTCATGACGATGCGATACAGAGCGAGCTGAAGAATCTCACAGAGGGTCAGCTGGAATTCACCAACACACCTTACGTTAAAAGCTACCGGCCTAACGAAAACCGTGAAAGGGATAACAATCGCGGCAATTACGGGGACTTCAGAAGCAAACGTACTCAGAAATTTCAGCCGCGCACAAATAACACGCGGGGTAATGATAGCCGGGGAAACGACAACCGCGGTAATGACAGTAGAGGAAACGATAACAGGGGTAATGACAACCGCGGCAACGACAACCGGGGAAATGACAACCGGGGTAACGACAATCGTGGCAACGACAACCGGGGAAATGACAACCGCGGCAATGACAACCGTGGCAATGATAGTCGTGGCAATGATGCACGCGCCAACAGTGGCAATTCAAACAGGAATAACAACAGCGGCAATAACAATAACAGCGGGAATAACAAGTTCAAGAAACGCTTTTAATCCCTGTATTTTTTATTCTCTTTTAAATCGTTTTAATAAACCCCGGCATGCCGGGGTTTATTATTTTTGAGCAAACTTGCAACGATGGCTCAGTCATTTGAAGTAACAGGAGGGAAGAAGTTATCTGGTGAGATCATTCCACAAGGGGCTAAAAACGAAGCCTTGCAGGTGATCAGTGCCGTTCTGCTCTCTTCGGAAACCATCACGATCAGAAACATCCCGGATATTGTTGACGTAAACCTGCTGATAGAACTGCTCTCCGACATGAACGTGGTAACTGATCGCTCCTCGCGCGACGTCTGCACGTTCAATGCTTCCAGTGTAAATATCGATTATCTCTACAGCGGTGATTACCGGCTAAAAAGCGGCAGGCTGAGAGGTTCAGTAATGCTTGCCGGCCCCCTGCTGGCAAGATTTCGCCAGGCCGTGATCCCAAAACCCGGAGGTGACAAGATCGGCAGAAGAAACCTGGATACCCATATAAAAGGGTTTGAAAAACTGGGTATCGCTTTTAATTATCATGCGGAAGACGGCTTTTTTCATCTTGATGCGAAGAATCTCCGCGGTGCCTACATCATGTTGGATGAGCCCTCCGTAACAGGCACCGCTAATGTGCTGATGGCTTCGGTACTTGCTCCCGGAAAAACAATCATCTATAATGCAGCCTGTGAGCCATACATACAGCAGCTTTGCAAAATGCTTAACAGGATGGGGGCGAAAATCTCAGGTATCAGCAGCAACCTTCTTGAAATAGAAGGGGTGGAACAAGTCGGTGCAACCACTCATACCATTCTCCCTGATATGATAGAAGTGGGCAGTTTTATTGGACTGGCAGCGATGACTCAAAGCGCCATCACCATAAAGAATGCAGGTATTGAACACCTGGGAATCATCCCGGACCGGTTTAAACAACTGGGCATAAGGATGGATTTCAGGGGAGATGATATTTATGTACCCGCACAGGATTCGTATGAGATAGAAACTTTCCTCGATGGATCCGTGCTGACGATGTACGATCATCCCTGGCCGGGATTTACACCTGACTTGCTTAGTATTGTGCTGGTGGTGGCCACCCAGGCCAAAGGGAGCCTGCTTGTGCACCAGAAAATGTTTGAAAGCCGTTTGTTTTTCGTTGACAAACTCATTGACATGGGTGCCCAGATTATCCTCTGTGATCCGCACAGGGCAGCAGTAATCGGGATAGCGAGAGAACAGCAGCTTAGAGGAATATCAATGAGCAGTCCGGATATCAGAGCCGGCGTAGCCCTTCTCATAGCAGCTTTGAGCGCAGAAGGAAGGAGTGTTATTCAGAATATTGAACAAATTGATCGCGGCTATCAGCATATCGATACCCGGCTAAACCTGCTTGGCGCCGAGATCAAAAGAATAGATTGATTTCGCTCATGAATAAAGCGTAAATCTGCGTGATTACGGGTTTACCTGTAAGTTTTGCAACATAATTCATACTTTCACATACAACGTTTAGACATCACTGTTTTGTCAGGGAATGACCGTTATATTTTAGTTTACTAATGTATCTCTTTTCATGAAATCTGTAACCTCGGCAGTACTGCGACCGGCAGCTGTGCTATTATTGCATATTATTTTAGTCGCAGTCTTTACTCCCGTAAAAGCTCAACATCCTGTTCTAACCGGCCACCTCCTTCCAATCATTGATTCGGATATCAATGGATTTTATGATTATCTGCCAAGAAATTATGCAAGGGATATTGATCAGAAATATCCGCTGATCGTATTTTTTCATGGCCTTGTCGACAGCGGTTCCGACCCCCTTTCCCTGCTAAATGTATTAAACGCGGGTGTCCCTAAACTTTTGAAGAACGGAAGTTTTCCTGACAGCTTTAATGTAAAAGGCAAATGGACAAAATTCATAGTGCTTGCTCCGCAGATAAAGCTTGGCCTGTTTTCTCCTCAACAGACAAGCCTGGTGAAATTTTCCACTGTAGATGCACTGATTGATTACGCAGTTAAGACCTATCGTGTAGACGCTTCCCGTATTTATCTTTCCGGACTAAGTATGGGCGGCGGTGTAGCCTCAGACTATGTGGCGAGTTCTCCGGCTGCGGCAAAAAGAATCGCCGGTGTAGCTATTGCTGCCGCCGCTTCAAACGTAAGCAACGCGGGTGCGGATAATATTGTTATGGCTGACCTTCCCATCATTGCAACGCACAATACCGTAGATAAAACAATTCCTGTAGGCCGTACGATCTCATTATTTGCAAAATTGAAGAACAGTTTAAATAAAGCAGATAAAAATAAAACCCAACAGGCTCAAAAGGGACGCTCTATTTACTGGTCCACTGCTGGTGAAGGCAGTTTTCTTGGAGACGATGACCACAATGCCTGGAGCCGAACTTTTGAAAACATTACACCGGGCTCCTCCAAAGGGGGAAACCTGGCCGATACCATGGGTGCCAATGTTTACGAATGGCTGCTCCAATTTTCCCGGGTAGCGGAAAGTCCACTGCCACTGGTTTGGGAGAAATTTGAATTGATTGAACAGTCTGGCGGTGTGAATATTCAGTGGACGACAAGCAGGGAGATCAGGACAAAATATTTTGGTATTGAAAAAAGTGCGGATGGATTACAATGGCAACAGATTGCCACAATCCAGGCTGGTGCTGATGGGGAAACGACACATCGCTATAGCCTGCTGGACAATAAATTTACCGGATCGGTTACTTTTTACCGCATCCAACAGGTTGATATGGATGACAAATTTACCTACTCGGTAATAAAAACAATGGGTTCCACGACTGTCGGTAACGGCAAGGCCTACCCGAATCCTTTCCTTGACAGAATTACTGTTTCGATTCCCGCTGCACAAGGCTCAAGAAAGCTGACCATAAAATTATTCGACCTGAAAGGGGTAATTGTAAAACAGGCAGAATTATATGCTGAAAGCGGCAGAACGTACAATTATTCGCTTTCCAATCTTTCCCAACTTGTAAAGGGCAGTTATGTACTGACCGTGGAAACCGAAAAGAAGCAGATACTGGTCAGCGAAAAACTGTTGCGCAAATAACCCATGCAGGGAAACCCTCTTCATAAAATTATTATTATTACGGCGCCATCGGGAGCCGGCAAAACTTCCATCACCAGGTATTTGCTCGGGACGCTTCCAAACCTCGTGTTCTCTGTATCGGCAACGACCAGGAAGGCCCGGGGCGACGAGGTTGATGGTTCCGATTATTATTTTATGTCTACGGAGGACTTTAATGAAAGGATCAGAAACAACGAGTTCGTGGAATGGGAAATGGTGTATGAGGGAAAATATTACGGAACCCTGAAATCTGAATTTACAAGGATCTGGAACGAGCATAAAATACCGGTGCTGGATATCGATGTCAAAGGAGCCATTCATGTAAAACAGCAGTTTCCTGCTGATACGCTAACCCTTTTTATAGAACCGCCATCTATCGCCGAGTTACAGAGACGCCTGCAATCGAGGGGAACGGAAACGCTGGAAAGCCTGTCCGACCGTGTTAACAAAGCATCTTACGAAATCTCATTCAAGCATCATTTTAATGTAATCATCGTTAATAGCGAGCTGGAGCGTGCCTGTGCCGAAGCGGTACACGCAATAGAAAACTTCCTGACTGAATAGTTATGGATTTCGGATTTAACCCAAATCACGCGGGCGCGTTCAATATTATTTTATTTACATTCGTGTTGTATGCATATCAACTGGAATACGATCGGTTCTTTCGTCCTTTCCATCCTGCTTGTCGGATTTTTTGTCGGGATACAAGTCGCCTTCATAGGGGTAAATAAGCTCGCAGTCGAGCTTAAAAGAAAGCAGGGGAGGCGCAGTGGCATCATCCTCTCCAACTTCCTGGATGATCCATCCAAATTCATGTCCTCCATGTTGGTCGGGTTTATTTTCTTCCTGGTGATCTATGGTCTGTTGGTTGCGGAGATGCTTAAATCAAGCTGGGCCTCGCTGATCACTGACCAGAATCTCTCGCCGGCCTATGTGAACCTGATCAAACTTTCGGTTGAGACACTTACATCCACAGTAATTATTTTGATCTTTGGAGAGATTCTTCCAAAGGCGCTTTGGAGGTCTAAGAGCGAAATGATCCTGTCTTCAGTTGCTGTTACCATCACAAGGTTTTTCTTCCGGGTGTTCAAACGTGTAGCGTTTCTATTTACAGCGATGGCAGAAGGCATCCTGAAATATCTTTTCAATGTTCCGATAGATGAGAAAAAGGAAACCTTCGCCAGGGCAGACATCGAATATTTTTTCCAGCAGACCAAAGAGCAGGACCCCGATAACCAGAACCTGAACACTGAACTGTTTGAGAACGCACTTTCACTTACCAATGTGAAGATCCGCAAGTGCCTCGTTCCCCGCAAAGAGATAGTGGGCATCGAGTTTACAAGCACGATAGAGGAAGTAAGGCAAAAATTCATAGACACCCAGTTGAGCAAACTGCTGGTTTACGAACAGAATATCGATCATATCCTTGGATATATTCACCAGCTGGATCTGTTTAAACATCCAAAAGGCATCAAGGACATGATTCTGCCGATACCGGCGATCCCGGAAAGCATGAGTGCAACCGGCCTGATCTCAAAATTTTCAAAGGAGAGAAAGAGTATCGCCTGGGTGGTGGATGAATTTGGCGGAACAGCTGGAATTATAACCATGGAAGATCTTCTTGAAGAGATCTTTGGGGAGATCCGTGATGAGTACGATACCGAAGAGTTCGAAGAAAAAATGATTACGGAGGATGAATACATTTTCTCGGGCCGTCTCGAGCTGGACTATCTGATCGAAAAGTATGGCTTCGACCTGCCGGATGACGAGTCCGAAACGCTCTCCGGTTTCATCATCAATAAGTACCAGACTATCCCTAAACTAAAGGAAAGGATCATCATTGGCGATTACGAGTTTGATGTGATGAGCGTGAGTGATACAAGGATTGAGATGGTGAGAATGAAGATTTTAAAATAACTCATGATTCACCCGCGTCGTCAAACTGTTCCACGCGCAAATCCGTAAATTAAAAACCGATTAACCGCAGTAAAATTTATTTTTGCCTGCTTCAACATATTTAATGGCACTAAAACAGTTTTTTAAGAATTCACCCGAGAAAGCCGAAATGTCGTTTATTGATCACCTGGAGGAGCTCCGGTGGCATATTATGCGTTCTGTAATCGCCCTGCTTATCGGGATGGTGGTCGTGTTCGTGAACATCAACTTCTTTTTCGACGGTATCGTAATGGGCCCCACACATGCTGATTTTGTGACCTACCGTGTGCTCTGCGATGTAAGTCACCGCGTAGGACTCGGCGCGAGCATGTGCCTCGAAA
>JBDTEB010000090.1:0-11510 GCA_039922795.1 Chitinophagaceae bacterium | reverse complement strand
CGAAAACCGAATCGTATTTGCCCCCGGGCTGCCTGTTTGCCGGCGGAACGATCGGTTCTTTCATAGAACGGAAAATCATCGTAAGAATCGAAGCCGGATTTTTTTTCTCAACATTTTCTCTGTACTGCTGAACCTGGTTTGATAAAGTACGGAGCTTCGTCATTATAGCCGCCGTATCCTTGCCCGGCTCAGCCGCCTTTATCTCATCCGTCAATTTTGAAATGGTTGCCCCGTTCGTATTAATGTAAGTAGAGTAGGACTGAAAAAGCAGGTTGTCAGGAGAGCCCGTAAATACCACGCTCGACGGCAGGTTTGCGGAATCTGCAATTACGGAAAAATGCTGTTGCTTATCTATAAGCAATTCAAAAAGGATTTCCTTACGGGGAGAAACGACGAAATATATTCCTCCGGCAAGGGCTGTTTTTCCCTTGAAATTACCCTTGCTGTTTGCATCAAGTTTTACTGAATCCTGAAGAGCTTTGAGTTTGCCATAATGATATCCCAGGTAAACGAACTGATTTTTGAAAGGCTTTATGGACACCGCAATATTGTAGCCTGGTTGCGCCATGCCTGAAATACCGCTGAGGGAAACCAATATAAGAAGAAGATATTTCATTGGAAAGATCAGTTAGAAAACGAATTTAAACATTTACCGGCGTGTTATTTTACTTTAAAGGCAGCCGTCACATTCACCCTTATTTCGCGGGAAACGATCATACCGCCTGCTTCGGTCAATTTACTCCACTGGAGGCCATAATCAAACCGATCGATGGTTGTTTTTGCATTGAAAACCGCAGTTTTCTGGTCTGATGAAAGACCGGCATAAGTGACCGCAAAACTTACCGGTTTTGTTATTGCTTTTATGGTGAGATTTCCTGAAAGCTTATAGTTACTTCCATTCTGGTGAACGAATGAGGTACTGGCAAATTTCATCAGCGGGAATTTTGCCACATCAAAAAATTCAGGTCCTTTAAGATGCTTGTCCCTGTTTTGATTATCAGTATTCAGAGACTTCACATCTACCGAAAATTCTATTGCTGCATCGGAGTAATCCACCTGTGATGACTCCATAGACCCATTAAAAACTTTAAATACACCTTCTGCTTCGGAAACCACCATATGTGTTACACTGAAGGCGACAGAAGATTTGCTTTTGTCAATTGAAAATTTCATTCCCGGAGCTTTGCTGCCTGAGGTGGCGGGAGGGGCTGGATAATTTCTACTGGAAAAGGCCGAGAATATCAAAAAGAACCCAAAAAGTGCAATTATTATAACCCTGTTAAAATAAAAACCCATAATTAATCTACCCATAATTTTAAAACTATTATATTTTCTCTTAAGGAAATGATAAGGGCCATCATTTGAATCTTTAATGACAATCTTCCCGGGATAAAATAACCGCAACTCTCAAAATTGGCGGTTAATTTTGTGCCTTTCCATCCAATAAATGCACTAAAATGTCAGAATATAAACTGTCTCAGCTGGCTGAAACGCTTATCGGTTCAGAGATTGTAAAGCTTGGCGGCGAGATTCGCGAGAAAGTACAACAGGGCCAGAAAATTTACAATTTTACCGTTGGCGATTTTGATCCTTCCATATTCCCGATTCCCCCAGAACTGGAAGATGCCATCGTGGAGGCTTACAGAAACCACTTTACCAATTATCCTGCCGCCGAAGGCAATCTCGACTTGCGTGAAGCCATCAGCCATTTTATTCGGGATTATGAAAAGCTGGATTACTCTGTAAAAGAGATACTCGTATCCTGTGGCGGACGTCCGCTTATTTATTCACTCTTTCGAGTGCTTTGTGATAAAGGCGACAAGGTGATCTATGCCGTTCCTTCCTGGAACAATAATCATTATGCGCACTTCGTGGAGGCGGAACATGTGGTCGTCGAAACTCAATTTGAAAACGATTTCATGCCCCTTGCCGAAGAACTTCGTCCGCATATTCAGGGAGCAACCCTTATTGCGCTTTGTTCTCCTCAAAATCCAACCGGGACTGTATTTAGCGGAGATGAACTGGGGAAAATCTGCGATCTCGTTATAGCCGAGAATGCCAGGCGCGGACCTGAAGAAAAAAAATTGTACGTTATGTATGACCAGATGTACTGGCACCTCACTTTTGGCGATACAGAACATGTTAACCCGGTGACTTTGAGGCCGGTCATGCGCGACTACACCATCTTTATCGATGCAATCAGCAAAGTGTTCGCGTCAACCGGTCTGAGAGTTGGCTGGTCAATGGGGCCGGAACTCATTTTGAATAAAATGAAGGCAGTTATGAGTCATCTCGGGGCTTGGGCACCCATGGCAGAACAGAAAGGGGTAGCCAAATTTCTGGGTATGAAGGATGCCATAAATAAATATCTCGCTGAATTTAAAATGAAGATCGAAGAAAGACTTTCTCTGATCTATAAAGGATTAATGCTCCTGAAAGAGGAAGGGTTTTCAGTCGATGCCATTTCTCCCCAGGGAGCCATCTACCTGACCATAAAGGTAGATATCGTCAACAGAAAAACATCGGAAGGAATAATACTGGACAAACAGGATGACGTAACCGCGTATCTTCTGAATGAAGCCGGGCTGGCCATAGTTCCTTTTTATTGCTTTGGAAATGACCGAAATTCCCCGTGGTACCGGTTGAGTGTGGGAACCTGTAAAATAGAAGAGATAGGTGAAATGATCAGCCAGCTGAAGTCAGCTTTGCAGAAGTTAAGGTAAAATGAGAAACCTTCTCAATTTTTATTACAAATAAACTGGAAAGGTTTCAGCTTTTCCTGCATAATTACCTCAATGATTTTTTTACGCTGGTGATAGATCTTGTATTTATTAAGATCAATTACCTCATAAGCAATGCAATAGTTGTCAATGGTTTCCGTAGAATGCAGCAAATCATTCAGCTTCTCCAGTTCATTCTCTATTGCTTGTTCGTTCTTAAATTCGTCCTTAAACAGGACAAGCAAATCTCGATTTCTTGTTTTCATTGTATAGCATCCTTTTAGTATCCGACGAAACCTTTATGAACTCCACAACCACAACCCTTTTTGCCACTCACCCGACTACTACTGCAACTGGCAACCAGCACCATTAATATCGATAGAAGAAAAAATAACCTTCGGTATTCGTTTGTCATAGTTTTGGCCGTTCTAAATTAACAAATTTTAGCAAAAAAATAATATTGTAACATCTATTTGATTCAAAAACTTAACACCCAAGGTAAAAACCGTCCATGTATACTCTTAGCCCCCCTTGATTGGGGACTGGGTCATGCAACCCGGTGTGTCCCAATTATAAGAATCCTTGTCGAAAAAGGCTGTGATGTGGTCATCGCTGCCGAAGGAAAACAATTGAACCTGCTTCAACTGGAATTCCCAAATCTTCAATTCATTCATCTCCAGGGATACCGCCTTGAATATAGTAACAACCGCTGGAAAACAATAGTTAAACTTATCTCGCAAATACCAAAAATTATTTTTGCTGCTGCAAGGGAACATCGCTGGTTAAATCAGCTTGCCACACAAAAACGCATTGATGCAGTGATTTCTGATAACAGATACGGATTTTTTTTGCGAAAAGTTCCATCCATACTTATTACCCATCAACTAAACATTCAAACTCCATTTGGAAAAACCGGAAACAAACTGGTAAACCTGCTTAATTTTCTGGCTATTCAATCCTTTGACTCTTGTTGGGTGCCCGATCTTGCGGATGAGGATAATTTTGGTGGTGTTTTATCTCACCCCAGGCAACTTCCACCTGTTCCTGTCGAGTATCTTGGGCCACTTACGAGGTTTTTAATTCCTGATTTGCCAATGGATCCTGATCTTATCCTGGTGCTTATCTCCGGGCCCGAGCCGCAAAGAGGCATCTTTGAAGCAAAGATCAGGAAAGAGGTAGAAGGCCTATCCAAAAAAGTAGTGGTAGTTCGAGGCCTTCCAGGCCAGGTCGACATGCTGCCGGCTGCGGGAAATATGATATTTTTTAATCATCTGCCAACTGAGGAACTCGCAGAACTGGTGGCAAAAGCGACATTTATCGTCGCAAGACCGGGATATTCTACTGTTATGGAGATGTTGTCTGCAGGAAAGAAATGTCTTTTTGTACCCACCCCCGGTCAATCCGAACAAGAGTACCTCGGCAGGTACCTCAATAAAAAAAATTATGCTGTGAACGCGGCACAGGAGGAATTTTCCCTTATTTCAATGTTGCGGGTTGCAGAAAATAAGGACTTTCGGAAGCCTCCTTCCGGAGATGAATCACTAAAAAGGGTTGTAGAAGCTTTTGTGAGAAGCCTTATTAATCAATGAGTTTGGGATAATCAAAAAACCAGAACTCTTTTTCCGCAACTTCAAATTCTGCCCATTTTTCAGTGTAGATCTTCACGCCAAAAATTCCACAGGTAGGCATATCATCGATTTTCACCGAACAAAGCGCGTTTACAAAATCAGTAATCCCGGGGTTGTGAGCGAATATTCCGGCCACTTGAAAACTATCGGAAATATCACTTACCGTTTGAAAAAAAACGGGCATAGCTGCTTCGTACAGTTGATCGATCAACAGGATCTCTTGCTTCCTGATCGCTAATACCTCTCCAAAAAGTTCAGCAGTTTTTCTGGCTCGTTTTGCCGGACTGCTGATAAAGATGTCCGGCAGTATGTTCTTTTCTTTTAATCTGCCGGCCATCTCGGGTGCATCAGATTTCCCCCTGTGATTCAGCTTCCGGTCAAAATCGCTGGTAACCGCCGGATCCCAACTGCTCTTCGCGTGTCTTACAATCAGCAATGATTTCATAGTCAGTTTTAATATCCGCGAACGTCTTTCTTTTCAAAGTAATTCATGAAGGCTTTGTTCACGACCCTGTTTCCTCCGGGGGTTGGGTAGTTGCCGGTAAAATACCAGTCGCCAGTATTTGTTGGACAAGCCATGTGCAGAGATTCGATTGTTTGGTAGATGACCTGGACGTCAACGTCAACATCTTCGGGCGTGATAAGCTGCGCAATCTTGTCGGTGATCTCCTGTGTGGTAAATGGTTTGTAAACTCCCCTAACAACATTTTCCGTATGAAGCTGGTTGGTTCTTAGCAGTTCCTTGCAATGATCATAAAGCTCGGCCAGCAGGGATTCCTTGTTTCTTTCTTTAAGAAGCGCCATTGCCGCCTTGAAAGCGATGAAATCTCCGAGCTTGCTCATATCGATGCCGTAACAATCCGGGTACCTGATCTGAGGCGCCGAAGAGACGATGATAATCTTTTTTGGTTCAAGCCGCGACAGCATGCGTATGATGCTTTCCCGCAATGTGGTTCCCCGCACTATCGAGTCGTCAATGATCACGAGTGCGTCCTGTTTCTTTCTAAGGGTGCCGTAAGTAATGTCGTAAACGTGCTGTACCATTTCATTACGGCCTGCATCTGCTGTAATGAACGTACGCATCTTTACATCTTTGATGGCAATCTTTTCTACCCGGATGCGGCGGTTGATCATTTCGGAAAGCCTGGCATCATCGAAATCATTACCCCAGCTGAGGATCTTCTGGATCTTCACCTTATTGAGGTAATCTTCCATGCCTTTTAAAAGACCGTAAAAGGCCACTTCCGCAGTATTGGGAATAAATGAGAAGATGGTATTCCTGAGATCGTTATTTATTGAACGGAGTACTTCTCCGCTAAGATTATGCCCCAGGGCGGTACGTTCCTGGTAGATTTTTTCATCGTTACCACGAGAAAAATAGATCCGCTCAAAACTACAGGCCCTTCTTTCCTTTGGCTCAAGAATCGGCTCAATTGAATAGTCTCCACTTGCACGAACGATAAGGGCCTGACCAGGCATCAGTTCCAGAACATCATGTTCTCCAATATTAAAAGTCGTTCTAATGGCGGCCCTTTCAGATGCGGCGACGATCAGGTCGTCAGTTATGGTATAATAAGATGGCCGGATGCCGTGTGGATCTCTTAAAACGAAGCTGTCACCGTTGCCAATGAGACCTGACACATGATACCCGCCATCAAAAAGCTGCGCCGATTTCCTGAGAACCGAAACGATATCCATCTTTCCCGGATTGAGTTCGTCTTCCTTCACCATAAAACTGTGGATCACTTCCATCATGGCAGCCAGGTCACTTTGCTTTTGAAATTCACCAGGTTCAATATTAACAAGGGAAAATAACTCCTCGGTATTTACCAGGTTGAAATTGCCTGCCAGGGCAAGATTTAAGGCCTGGATCGTATTGCGTTTTATAAAAGGATGGCAAAAGTCTACGTTATTTTTACCCTGAGTTCCATAACGAAGATGTCCGAGAAGTACTTCGCCAAGGAAACGGATATGTCCTTTCATCAGGCCTGGATATTTTTTGATATCCGGTTGATATTTCTCCAGCTCGAGCACTTCTTCAGATATCTGCCTGAAAAGCTCTGCAATAGATTGTGGAATGTTGCTGCGAAGCCGGTGCATGAAGGGATAACCCGGTTCTGTATCCAGCTTTACTGTGGCTATCCCGGCCCCGTCCTGACCACGGTTATGTTGCTTTTCCATAAGCAGGTAAAGCTTGTTCAGCCCGTACAGGACAGTGCCGTATTTTTTCTGGTAGTAAGCGAAAGATTTGCGTAACCGAATGAATGCGAGCCCGCATTCGTGTTTGATTTCATCACTCATGGGGAAAATTACGCCGCGAAGATAATAAAAAAAGCCCCGTAGTCTTCATAGGTCTAGGGGGCCGGTTTTTCGATAGAAAGATTGGATTCAAATGAATTTTCCGATACGTTGGTTTTTCTGTATTGGATTCATTCGATTTTTCACATTGGATATTGAGTCTTTCACATATTGGATATGCTTTAGACGAAAAAAGAGGATGGATAGTATGTACAAGGCCCTAAAAAGCCGGAAATTCCGGCAAATTAAGGGTCTTTATGCGATCTGATATAAGCGTAAATATGTAGCCTTACATGTACGTAGAGCTGTTGATGAAGTTCACCAGCGAAGCTGAATTCTTAAGTTTTAATTTTTTCAGAATGTTATGCCTGTGTACTTCCACCGTTTTGAGGGAGATGCTTAATGCACTGGCTATCTCCTTTGAAGAGGAGCCTTCCTTGATGTAATTGATGATCTGGATCTCTCTTTCCGTTAGCGAATTAATGTTTGGCGTTTCAGGCTGATCGGTAAGCAGCTGGTCGGAAATGATGTTCTTGATTTCTTCGCAAATGAATTTGTTCCCTTTGTACACTTCCAGGATCGCCTTGATCATTTCTTCTTTAGAGGAGTTTTTAGTGACATACCCTTTGGCACCCATCTGCAGCATCTTCTTGGCATAAGCAGGCTGTGAATGCATGGAAACCCCAATTATTCTTGATCCGGGGGAAAACTTCCGGATTTTTTCTGTGGCTTCAAAACCTGAAAAAGGAGACATATTAATGTCCATCAGGATAATATTAGGACGTTTATTTTTGGATACCTCTATGGCTTCTTCAGAATCTCCACATTCTGCCACTACCTGGAATCTGGGGTCGCTATTTAATATGTAACTCCATGTCTCCCTGATCAATTTGTGATCGTCGGCTATCAGAATGGTAATCTTGTCCATGGTTTCACTTTATTTTATTGTTCTCAAAATTTTTACGTTCAACTGGCATCCTTTGCCAGGGGCAGAAATGATATCAACCTTCCCATTGAAGAGGTCTACCCTGCTGGCGATATTGGATAAGCCCACACCTTTTTTAGTTTTGATCTTTTCTGGGTCGAATCCTTTTCCATTGTCCTTGATTGTCAGCTCTATTTCCTTGTTATCTACTTTAAGCTGTATGGAGATTCTGGTGGCCTCTGCATGCTTGAGTACATTATTGACCTGCTCCTGGATGATCCTGAAGATCATCACCTTCTGATTGTCGGTGATATTTTTTTCGATATCCCCAACATTATTATAATCTACTTCCAGGGTTTTCGAAACCGCGATGTTCTGCACAAGGTCTTTGATAGATTCACCCAGGCCTATATCTCCGATACTGGGAGGTACAAGGGATTGAGAGATGTGCCTGATCTCGTTAATAGCATGATGGATCTGCTCTGCACTTTTCCCGATCAGGTTGATCCTTTCTTTCGAATTTGTTTTGGCAACTTCAAGAAAGAGTTTCGCAGTTGACAAAACCTGGTTTACGTTGTCATGCAGTTCCTTGCCGATCTTGGCGCGCTCATTCTCCTGGGCATCAATGATGGCCCTGGCGAGGAGTTTCTGTTTTTCAATTTCTTCCTTGATCAGCTTATTCTCAAAATCTTTTTTCTCCGTAACGTCTTCCATAGAGCCGATCATCTGTATCGTTTCTCCTTCGGAATCGAAAGTTAGATAGCCTTTATCGACAACGAAAGCATAATCACCACCAGCTTTTCTGAACCGGTACTCACAGGTCCATAGACCCTGTTCCTTGTTATCGATGAAACCAAGCAGGCTTTTCAACACCTTTTCACAGTCGGTGCTGTGAATACGCTGTTTCCAGGTATCGAAAGAAATGATATTGTCGCAGGGCTCGTATTGGAAAAGCCTGAAAAATCCCTCGCCGAGAAAGATATTTGATTCTTTCAGATCCCAGTCCCAGATCGCCTGATTCGTTGCGCGGGTAGCCAGGACATATCGGTCATTACTGATCCTGACGTTTTCTTCCGCCCTCACTTTTTCAATGATTATACAGAGAAAGTGAGCCATTCTCGCAAAAATGTCAAGGTGTTTTTGAGTGGCTTCAAGTGGCTTTGTGTGATAACATGAAAAGCTTCCAAGCACCTCATCTCTGCCATTTATTATAGGAAATGACCAACATGACTGAATACTCTTAGAGGGGAGACTTTCAAATTCATCGATGGGGCCTTTGGATAGATCGCAGTCCATCACCAGTTTGCGCGTATTTATGGCTGCGGCATAAGGTCCAGACTGTGAGTCGGATTTTCTTCCGTTGAATGTTTTTTTAAATTTTTCCGACAATGCGGGTCCGGAGAGATACCGTAGCGTTTGATCTTTTTCATGGAGCAAGATCACGGAACAAAATGTATTTGTATAAATGTTGTGGATCTCTTCGAGCAGAAGATCTACGGTGCCTTTTAGTGTTGCTTCTGGTCTGGAATTTATCTCGAGAACATTTTTTTCTATTCCCAGGAGCATTTCCTGGTTTTTTCTTACGGTAATGTCTTTGAAATAGATGAAGAGACCACGGTCATGAGGATAGAGCGTGATATCAAACCAAACATCCAGGGGGGTAACGTATTGTTCTACATTGATGGTAACCTTGTCATTGGATGCCCTTTCAAAATGTTTGTAGAATCCTGAAGTGATAATAATAGGAAAGTAGGCTGTAATTTTCTTGCCTGAAATTTCACTTTTTGTGACTCCGATCAGTTTTTCTGCGACTTTATTCCATAGCCTGACCGTGAGATGCTCATCTATGGCCACAAAGCCGTCCGTAATACTGTTGACTATCTGATTAATTACTTTGGAAAACTCTTTGACAAAAGGGAGACGGGCTTCATGGCCCGGATCAAAGTATATTGCGTGACCCAACAGGTGCTCTTCCTGAATCTGGTCGGATTTGGCATTGATCTGCTGCTCCCTGGAAAGTTTATACTTGCCATTGGCTTTACTTATGGAAGACGTGGATTCGTTTGCCTTGAGCATACTGGATAACTGCCGGGCTCACTGGTATCAGACAATGAAATTATTAGATACAGGTAAGTGCAATTATGAAGTTAAAAAAAATAACGGTCCGATATCGACGGACCGTTATTACTTTCTGTGCTTAAGTGTTAACCCCTAAATCGATTTTTTTGCGCTGGCGGTCCACTTGCCGAGTTCTCCGCAAGACTTTGCTTCATCGTCCAGCATAATATAGTAAGTCGATATTTTTGAGTTAAACCACCTTTCAATGGCGTCATATTTTTTCTCTTCCAGAGCGCGGGTTGAGACCTTGTTGTAGTCGTCTTTGAGATTTTCCCGATGCGGCTCAGAGCGGCTCTTGAGATAAATGATCCTCACTGCTTTTTTACCCCTATCGTCAAGAAAAGAGATAGGCTTTGAATATTCTCCCACTTTAAGAGTTGCCAGCGTATTTTTCACCAGGTCTTTATCAAGCTGATCGATGGTACAATAAGTTGAACCGTTGCATTGCTTCATTCCTCCTGTAAACTTGGCCACCTCATCTTCAGTGTAACGGGCTACCGCTTCACCAAATTGCAATGTACCCGAAATCAGATTAGCCCTTATAGAATCGAGTTTTGAGATACTTTCACTTGATTCAGTGTCAGTTACCTGCGGAATTTTAAGAATATGCCTTACCGTGGCATCATCGCCGTTCCTTGAAACCATCTGGATGATGTGGTAACCATATTTAGATTTAATGACTGGAGAAATTTGACCGGGTTTTAAACGGAAAGCAGCTGACAGGAAAGTGGGATCCACATTTTTTTCTGTTCTGTTCATTTCGAACTGGCCCCCGTTTTTCTTTCCTTCCGGATCATCGGTGTAAAGGCTGGCAAGGGTTTCAAATTTGCGCGTTCCTTCTTCAACTTGCTTTTTGTAATCTGTGAGCTCATCGATGGCATACTTTTCCAAATCTCTTCCCGCTTTTGGATAAAGTACTATTTCACCAATTTCCACTTCAGATTCGTAGAATTTCAAACTATCTCTGGGGATCTTGTCGTAGTAAGCCTTTACTTCATTTGGCGTAATTTTGACCTGGGAAACGATCTTATTCCTCATGAGTTCAGCGAGCTTGCTTTCTTTGATTGGTTGCCTGAAATCTTCCCGTAACTGGTAAACGGTACGACCCGCAACCTGTTCCAAAGCTTCCTTGGAACCTCCGAATTGACCCATGAAATAGCGAACACGATTATCAAGCATCCCTTCCAACTCTTCGTCACTCACCACCAGGGAATCTTTTTCCGCCTGCATCACCAGCGCTTTCATCGCCAGGGCCTGTTCCAGCATTTTACATCTTGCATCTTCGGGAACGGTGCCTCCATTTCTTTGCATGTCTGCAATCTCATTGGTGATTTCAGACCTCAGGATAATTTTGTCACCAACAATTGCAAGAATCTTGTCTGCAACGACCTTTTTTGCCTGGGCAGAAGATGCTGTTCCAAAAAGGATAGCTGCAAAAAAAACAAAGAGATATTTCATATAATGCGGTAATTGACAGCCGGAGATTATGGCCCTGTGTTCAAATTTATTCCAACAGAACTTGTCAGGCGACAAAGTTCCTGCTTTTAACAAAGGTTTTTGAAGCAAAAAAATCTGCAGGCTCTGCCTGCAGATTAGTTATTGTTTAGAGTGTTCTCTTGATTTCTTCTTCTTCGTAAGCTTCCACGATATCGCCGACCTTGAGATCATTATAGTTCTTGATCGTCAGGCCGCACTCCACACCGGTGGCCACTTCCTTAACATCATCCTTGTAACGTTTGAGTGACGCAAGTTCCGCCGTAGCACCCTCCCCTGTTGGATAGACAACAATTCCATCCCGGATAACCCTGATCTTGGAGTTAC
>JBDTEB010000089.1:0-2903 GCA_039922795.1 Chitinophagaceae bacterium | reverse complement strand
CAGCTTTGGATTTGAAGGAAGCTGTCCCTGCATTCCGAAATCGTCCACTGATCGAACGATGCCTTTACCGAATAATTCCTGCCACACTCTGTTTACGTAAACCCTTGCGGTGAGGGGATTTGCCGGATCGAAAAGCCACTCTGCGAGGCCAAGCCTGTTAGACGGATATTTGGTAGCATAAGGTAGTAATGCTGCAGGTGTTGCAGGAAATACTTCGGTCGTGGGTGCGTCGTAGCTACCACGGTTTAAAATAAATGTCTGCCTGGCCGTATCGCGATCTTTCATCACCGAAACTTCCAGGCGGGTGGTATCTTTTTTATTCAGAAAATGAAGGATACCTCCAAGGTCATCCGGCGTGATCCGCATGCGTGGATTTTTTGCATAAGTTTCGGGGCCGCCAACTACTGATTCCAGTCCGACATCGGTGATGTTGTTGAAAAATGCATAGAGCTGGAAGTATTCTTTCTGCGAAAAAGGATCGTATTTGTGATCGTGGCATTTTGCACATTCTATGGTTACGCCGATAAATGATTTCCCGAAACTGTTGGTTCTGTCGGTGACGTATTCAACTCGGTATTCTTCATCGATCACGCCACCTTCTTCGGTTATCTTGTGATTGCGATTGAATGCCGTGGCGAGAATCTGCTCTCGGGTAGGATTAGGCAGCAGGTCGCCCGCCAGTTGCCAGGTGACAAACTTATCATAGGAGAGGTTGCGGTTGTAGGCATTGATCACCCAGTCGCGCCAGGGCCATTGGCTGCGGTAATTGTCATCCTGGTAACCATGACTGTCGGCATAACGGGCCAGGTCAAGCCAGGGAAGCGCCATGCGTTCGCCAAACGCTGGTTGAGCAAGCAGCTGGTCGATCATTTTTTCGTAAGCGTTTGCCGAGGCGTCATTAACGAAACTATCTACTGCCGTGGGGGTCGGAAGAAGGCCGGTAAGATCGAGATAAGCTCTTTTCGCCAGTCTCTCCTTTTCTGCTTCAGGGTTGGGACTAAGGCCCATTTTTTCCTGCTGTGCACCGACGAAATGATCGATCTCATTTTTTGCCCAGTCGCTGTTTTTGATCGCTGGCACTGCAGACTTACGGGGAGGTATAAAGGCCCAGTGTTTTTCATATTTCCCGCCCTGTTTTATCCACCTACGAATGGTGCTGATCTCTGTTTCCGTGAGAGCAGGAAGCAGGCTGGATGCGGGTGGCATCACTTCCGAGGTGTCTTTCGTGCTGACACGAAGGAAGACTTCAGAGGCATCGGGGTTAAAGGGAACAATCGCGTGAGCGCGGGGATGTTCGGTGAGTGCTTTGTAGGCTTCAGATTCAATGTCTAATCGAAGTCCGGCCTCTCTTTTATTGCCATCGGGGCCGTGGCACTTGAAACATTTGTCCGAGAAAATTGGTCTTACGTCGAAATTGTAGCTTATGGCGTTTTCTTCACTTTCCTTTTCAGTAGCGGCGTTTGTACAGGAACTGATATATAACCAGCAAGAGGCGGTTACGAAAATCACAATAAAGATCAGGAGTTTTTTCATCAGCAATCAATGCGGCAAGTGAAAGGACAAGGTACACAATTTCTTGTAGCATGATAATTTCGTATTTGCCTGGGAATCTGAAGGTGGGCAGATTTCAGGTGCGGTCTGCGGTTGGGGTGCATATTCGAATTACCTGGCAACACGGTGGCGAACAGGCAGGCGTATGTTGGTTGGCGATTTTTTGAGCCCATTGGGGGAATATCCGGTGGTAGCAGGCCATTCCCACCGGATGGTGGAAACGAGAATGGCAACGCAAAATGGTGTACATAATTTAAGGGTTCCCCCATACGGGGGAATGTTCGGGGTGAAATGTTATTGGAGTGTTCATGAGTTTGAATGATTGTTGCATGAATAAATTCCAAACTCAGAGTTAGAAACTTTCGAATGATTAACGGAAATTCTATCTTCAACCCATGCTACAGGTGTCCGGGATATATGTTTATCCCATAAAATCTTTACGCGGAATTTCGCTGGATTCAGCAGAAATAACTAACCGCGGGTTCGCCTGCGACAGGCAGTGGATGCTGGTGAATGAACAAAATAACTTCCTTTCCCAACGGGAATTTGCACAGATGGCACTGCTTCAACCTGATCTCAATGCTGCTTCACTGGTCGTAAAAAATACCGCTTCAGCACAGTCACCGCTGCTTATCCCCCTGCAACCAGAAACAGTGGATACCATTATGGTTAACATTTGGAGTGACCGATGCCGGGCGCAGCTGGTCGGTAGTAAATACGATGCGTGGTTTACCGAGGCCCTGGGCATGCCCTGCCGCCTGGTTTTCATGCCGGAGAAAACAAACCGGCGGGTTGACGGACGTTACGCTTTTAATAAAGAAACAACCAGGTTCACCGATGGATATCCTTTTATGATTGTGGGACAGTCATCCCTGCAGGAACTAAATGAAAGGCTGGAAATGCCGGTACTCATGAATCGTTTTCGACCCAGCATTGTCTTCACCGGCGGAGCGCCTTTCGAGGAAGATCTTATGGCTGAATTCAGCATTGCCGGAATTAATTTCTTTGGGGTTAAATTGTCCGCCCGCTGCGTGGTGACCACTATTGACCAGGAGACAGGCGTTGCCGGCAAAGAGCCACTGAAAACGCTTTCTTTGTACAGACTGAAAAATAAAAAGATTTATTTCGGGCAGAATTTGTTGCATAAGGGTACCGGCAGGATGAGTGTCGGCGACGAGATAAAAGTTCTGGTTAGAAAAGGGCTCTCTGGTAGTAATAAAATGGGTGGTGAGGGAGGCTGATTCCAGTGGTCGCTGGATATTGAATTAATCCGGGAGAACAAAATTATCCGCTATGGAAAGGGCCTCGCTTATTATTTGCAGGCCTTCGTCAATCTCGTCGCGGGTGATACA
>JBDTEB010000088.1:0-4068 GCA_039922795.1 Chitinophagaceae bacterium | reverse complement strand
CGGTAGACTCCCTGGAAACGGAGGCCTTAAGCGCCTTGCCTATTACATTAAGCACCTCATCGGGAATCAACGGTTTGGTTATGTAATCAAAGGCGCCAAGTTTTATTACATCGACGGCTGTTTTAATATCAGAATATCCTGTAATAATAATTACGATTGTATGTGGACTGAGGGATTTAATATCTTGCAATACATCTCTTCCATCTTTGTCTCCCAGGCGGAAGTCGCAAAGCACAATGTCGAACTGCTGCTCCTGGAACCTGGCCAATCCTTTATGACCTGTATGTGCAACCTCCGTTTCAAATCCGTTCCGTTGAAGGAAGCGGCTTAAAAGTGAGCAAATATCAAGGTCATCATCAATGATCAAAATACGCTTCATTCTAGGTTTATTTGTATTGTCGGTGCAAACTACTAAATTCTCAACTGTTCTTGGATTCTGACTCATCCCTGGCATGAACTTCAGCTAATTCCTGGTTCGGTTGTTCTTCCTCGTTAACTTTTACCCAAACTGCATAATCATTAGGCAAAATCCGGCCTCCGTATCTGATGGCATAGACCTTGGTGAACTCTGCACCAAAATACAGTATTACAGCAGTGTAGTACACCCAAACCAAAAGCACCACGATTGAACCTGCGGCACCGTAAACACTGCCTAGTTTACTTTGTGTAACATAGATAGTGATCACAAATTTTCCTATGATAAAGAGAATTGCCGTAATCACTGCCCCACGCATCACATCTTTCCACTTGATTTTGGCGTCGGGTAAAACTTTAAAAATAACTGCAAACATCCCGGTAATCACAACAAATATGAGAATATAATTAAAGATCTGAACAAACAACGTGTCATCACCAGGGATAAATTTGCTAAGCGATTTGCTTAGTACATCAACCACTGTGTTTAACATCAGGGTAACCATAGCCACAAAACCCAGACTTATTACCAATGAAAAAGAAATCAGCCTGTTAAGTAAAACTTTTAAAATGCCACTTGTAGGCTTGCTCTTCAGCCCCCAAATCGAATTTATTGAATCCTGTATCTCTGCAAACACGCCGGTGGCGCCAAATACCAGAGCAACAATGCTTATCACGCTCGCAACAAACGTTTTACCGGATGTATGCGTGTTGCCGATCATTTCCTGGATCTGAGCGGCGGCATCTGAACCGACCAGTCCGTTTATCTGACCGTAGATCTGCCCCTGGGCAGCTTTTTTCCCAAAAATGGCTCCCGCAACCGAGATCATGATGATCAATATCGGCGCAATAGAAAATATGGTATAATAAGAGAGAGCGGCACTGAATTTCATTACTTTATCGTCAATGAAATTGGAGAATACTTCTTTCATAAACCCAAACATTGATTTCATCCGTGTACCAAAACCTTTCTTTTCTGCCATGTTTCCCTATTTTTTTAACTAGAAAGCCACCGAGGTAAAGGTGGCGTTTTGTTTTGATACCATTTATCTACCAGTAATATTCAGAATGAATGCAACTACTGTATAGTTCTACTTCTGGACACATGTTATAAAAAACCCTGCCAAATTCTCCCTGGAATGCTGTCTCACGAACTTGTATTGGTTGGTGCTCCAAGCTCGAAAGGCAGCTTCCGAATGGTTGGCAGGGGTTTTGAAACAATCAAGTTACATTATGCAATTTTTGCACGCTAATCGGAGTAAAATTAAATTAAAAGAAAGTATAGAGATAATGAAGGCGTTGATCATCGATGATGAATTGGATGTGTGTTATCTTTTAAGCGGGATACTCAGGAAAAAAGAATTGAACACATCGTATGTAAATACGCTGGGAGAAGCAGAAATTGCCTTGCGTACAGATGTTCCCGACCTCATCTTCCTTGACAATCACCTTCCTGATGGCTATGGCCTTGATTTCATAAGCTATATTAAGAATAACTTACCTCAAGCAAAGATAATCATGATCACCGCGCACGACAGCGCAGAAGAAAGAAACAGAGCATACAGGGAAGGTGCCGATCTATTTTTAAGCAAGCCATTTTCCCGAGAACTTATTTACGAAACCCTCGAAAAAGTTAGCTAGCTTTCGATATTCAACTTTGCCGATCATTGTGGAGGAAATTCCACATATAAACGTTTTTTTTCACTTTTTATACAACCTTAAAATTACACTCATGGGAAATCTTTTGTACATCATTGCAGTTATTCTTGTCATCGCCTGGGCTATCGGATTCCTTGGCTATCATGCTGGTGGTGTCATCCACATTTTACTTGTTATCGCTATCGTGGCCGTATTACTGCGGGTGATTCGTGGCGGAGGTGTATAGTTTATTAACTCATTTAAAAACAAGAATCATGGAAACCTGGAAACTAAAATTAAACGGAACCTGGAACGATATCAAAGGAAAAGCCAAGCAGGCCTATGGTGACCTGACAGATGACGATCTAAAGTATGAAGAAGGACAGGACGATGAATTATTAGGTAGGATCCAGAAGAAGCTCGGAAAAACAAAAGAAGAGGTGAAAGCCTGGATAGAAGGTTTGTGAATCTTTGTTTAGACACAAAAAAGACTGCCGTAATTTTCGGCAGTTTTTTTTGTGCCTGGCAGTGTTTAGTCTTTTTTCCCTCCAAGTTTGGCGATAATGAAAATTACCAATGCGATAATTCCCGCCACAAACAAAATACCTGTCCACATCCCGGCTTTAAAAATTCCCCCTATCGCCTCACAACTTGTTAAAAAAGAGGCTAACACAAAGAGCAACGTTGTCAGTGGGAGAAAAGCGCCTAGTTTTTTCATTGTAGTTAATTTAAATTTTATTTAATTATAAAGACAATAAGAAGTATGCCAGCTGATGTTTTTAAAAAACGGTTACTGTACACTGTTATATTGACAAGGATTATTTTGGCGATCTCAAACTGGGGAAAAATCTGGGCAGGCGAAATCCTGAGTAATGCATTTCAGCGTCACCCTGAGATAGAAGCCAGATAAGGTCTTCGGATAAAACCTTTTGATCGCTTTTAACGCCATTTTCCACGAATTTTAAACATTAAATCAACTTTGGCAAGGTAATTTATATAGTTAGGATGAAATACATTTTCAATTCATAAACATACACATCATGAGTAATTCAAAAACTTTAGTTGGCTTCCTGGCCGGCGCTGCAGTAGGATCGGTATTAGGTATTCTTTTCGCCCCGGATTCAGGCACAGAAACACGCAGGAAAATTTCGGAGACAGGAAATGATGTAACAGATTCGCTAAAAACAAAATTTAATGATTTCGTTGATGGTATCCGTGATACCTATCAGGGTGTTAAAGATGATGCCGAAGATCTTGCTGATGAGGGCAAATCGAAGGTGAACACTTTCAAGAATGAAGCAAAAAACTTTTAATACTTAATTTACTTCAATATTTATTGAAGTAATGACTGATCTTTCCGACGATTCAATAAAAACAACAAGATGGAAACACCTTCCGAGCACGTGGAATATCTGTTCAAAAATGCGGGGCATTACATTGAGAACAAGGCAGAGCTTTTGAAATTGAAAATTATAGATAAATCCTCTGATCTGGTTTCTTCTCTGGTAGAAAAAATCTTGCTTTTTGTGATGATCCTGATCTTCTTTTTCTTCTTCAACGTGGCGGTTGCTTTACTTATCGGATACTGGCTGGGTGAAAGTTTTTACGGATTTTTCATTGTAGCCGGGTTTTACGGGATCGTCGGATTGATCATTCATTTTTCGAGGGAAAAACTCATCCGCACTCCAATTACAAATTCACTTATCGAGAAATTTTTAAAATAGCCTGATGCAAAAAATTTCCAACACAGCCGAGCTTAAGGCGACTATACGGGAACTCGAACTGAAAACACAAAGGCAGGAATCATTGCTGAAATCGGAAGCAAAATCTACTGCTGGAAGTTTCAAGCCGGTGAATTTGTTAAAATCCGGAGTGCAACAACTTAGAAATACTACCCCTAACATGAAAACCACTGCTTTAAATACCTTCATTGGTTTAGCAGCCGGTTTCCTTACAAGGAAGCTTGTATTGGGACGACATCCGAATATTTTGAGAAGAACACTCGGGGCAGCGGTT
>JBDTEB010000087.1:0-5280 GCA_039922795.1 Chitinophagaceae bacterium | reverse complement strand
GGCGTTATACACAATTATCAGTAATGATCAGTCTCAGGGATCGATGGCTTACAATATTTGCATTTTTGTGGTGCTTTTTCTAACCTTGCTTTTTGCCAATTTCGCGGAGGCGATCGCAGAAGCGAGAGGTAAGGCGCAGGCCGAAAGCCTGAGAAAAACCAGGGAAGAAACACCCGCAAAAAAGATCTTTCCTGTAGGTGAAAATTATGTGAACGAAATAAAAATCGTTCCTTCTTCACAATTAAAAAAAGGCGACCAGTTTGTTTGCGAGGCCGGAGATATTATACCGATGGACGGGGAAATCGTAAAAGGAATCGCCACCATTGACGAATCGGCCATCACGGGTGAATCGGCTCCCGTAATCAGGGAGTCTGGTGGCGACAAGTCATCTGTTACCGGTGGAACAAAAGTGCTGAGTGACAAGATTACGGTTTCGGTGACAACAGAACCCGGTGAAAGTTTTCTTGACAAAATGATCGCCCTGGTCGAAGGCGCGTCAAGACAAAAAACCCCCAATGAAATTGCACTGACCATTCTGCTGGCGGCCTTTACTCTGGTATTTATCATTGTCTGTGTTACGTTGAAACCTTTTGGTGATTACGCAAAAACGCCGATTACCATCGCAGCTTTTGTATCGCTATTTGTCTGTCTTATTCCAACAACTATTGGTGGGTTACTTAGCGCGATCGGCATTGCGGGTATGGATAGAGCCCTCAGGGCAAACGTGATCACAAAGAGTGGCAAGGCGGTAGAGACAGCAGGTGATCTTGATACGCTACTGCTGGACAAAACCGGAACCATCACCATCGGGAACCGCAAGGCCACCAATTTCTTTACAGCCCGTGGTGGGGATCAGAAGCTCTTTATAGAAACAGCAGTACTTTCTTCTATATCAGATGAAACCCCGGAAGGAAAATCCATTGTGGAACTGGGCAAGATGGACGCTTCTCATTTCAATACCGAGAATGCCAAATTTATCAAGTTTACTGCCGAAACCCGGAGCAGCGGCATGGACATGGCCGATGGAACCCGAATCCGCAAAGGAGCTTCCGATTCCATCCGCAACCTTGTGACTAAAGCGGGTTTCAACTTCCCTGCCGAGCTCGACGAAGAAGTAAAACGCATCGCCTCAAATGGGGGAACACCGCTGGTGGTAAGTCGTAATGATCAAGCTTTAGGTGTAATTGAACTGCAGGATATTATTAAACCAGGCATCCAGGAACGTTTTGAGCGCCTCAGGAAGATGGGTGTAAAAACGGTGATGGTAACGGGTGACAATCCGCTCACGGCAAAATACATCGCTGAAAAAGCCGGTGTGGATGATTATATCGCAGAGGCGAAGCCTGAGGATAAAATGAATTATATTAAAGCGGAGCAAAACAGCGGCAAACTGGTAGCCATGATGGGCGATGGAACAAACGATGCACCCGCCCTGGCCCAGGCCGATGTTGGAGTAGCCATGAACAGTGGAACCCAGGCTGCCAAAGAAGCCGGGAACATGGTTGACCTTGACAACGATCCCACCAAACTGATTGAGATCGTGGAAGTCGGCAAACAATTGCTGATGACGAGGGGAACACTAACCACTTTCTCAATTGCCAACGACGTAGCCAAATATTTCGCAATTGTGCCAGCCCTGTTTATGGCTTCCATTCCTGCCCTGCGCGGATTGAATATCATGAACCTTCACAGTCCGGAAACAGCTATTCTCTCTGCAGTGATTTTTAACGCGATCATCATCCCCATGCTCATCCCGCTTGCCCTTAGAGGTGTTGCGTACAAACCCATCGGTGCGAGTGCCCTCCTTAGAAGGAACCTTTTAATATATGGATTGGGCGGTGTGATCATTCCTTTCATCGGGATCAAATTGATTGATATGCTGGTTGCTCTATTCTTTTAATTTTTTAATACACTATAATGAAAAAGTATATTTTCCCATCTATAAAACTCACCATCATTTTGCTGGTAATCTGTTCAATACTTTATCCATTGCTCATCTCGGGCGTCGCAAAACTTTCTCCCGGCGAAGGAAACGGAGAAACGATTTCCGTAAAAGGACGCAAAGTAGGTTACGCCAATATTGGACAGAATTTTTCTAAAGACAAATACTTCTGGGGCAGGCCCTCTGCAGTAAATTATAATGCCGCCGGATCGGGTGCTTCCAACAAAGGGGCCTCCAACCCCGACTATCTTAAAACCGTTCAGGACAGGCTGGACAGTTTCCTGGTGCACAATCCCGGTATTACTAAAAATGAGGTTCCTGCTGAAATGGTAACCGCTTCAGGCAGCGGACTCGATCCGGATATCTCACCAGCTGCGGCTTACATCCAGGTAAAAAGAGTTGCAACGACAAGAAAACTGGATGAAACCAATATTAAAAAACTGATAGAACAGCATGTTGAGCATTCTGTTTTCGGACCATCAAAAATTAATGTGCTTAAATTAAACATCGCTTTGGATGAGCTCTAAAGGTAAACTCAAGATCTACATCGGCATGAGTGCCGGTGTAGGGAAGACATATCGTATGCTGCAGGAGGCTCACCAGCTCTTACGGGATGGAGTAAATGTAACGATTGGTTACATCGAAACCCATGGCCGGGTTGAAACAGCAGCGCTTGCAGAAGGCCTTCCTGCCATCCCCAGAAGAACGGTTTTTTACAAAGGAAAACAACTGGATGAGCTGGATGTGCAAGCCATCCTGCTGATGAATCCCGAAACGGTACTGATCGATGAACTTGCCCACAGCAATATTCCCGGCAGCAAAAATGAAAAGCGCTGGCAGGATGTGCTGGAAGTACTGGAAAACGGCATCGATGTTATTTCAGCAATCAACATTCAGCACATCGAAAGCATCACCGAAGAAGTAAAACAG
This sequence comes from Chitinophagaceae bacterium, assembly GCA_039922795.1. Classification (GTDB taxonomy): domain Bacteria; phylum Bacteroidota; class Bacteroidia; order Chitinophagales; family Chitinophagaceae; genus JADCRZ01. The sequence goes on along the minus strand of JBDTEB010000087.1, from coordinate 2,408 downwards.
ATTACAGGCATAGATGTAAAAGAAAGGGTGCCAGACAAGTTATTGCAGATTGCGGACGAAGTGGTGAATATCGATCTGCCCGCCAATGAGCTTATCAGGAGACTAAGAGAAGGCAAAATTTACGACCACACGAAAGTACAACAGGCACTTTCAAATTTCTTTCAGCCGGAAAAAATATTGCAACTCAGGGAGCTGGCCCTCAAAGAAGTGGCCGGTCAGGTTGAAAGAAAGGTGGATCACGAGATCACTTCCAAAACAAACCCTTTCCGCCATGAGCGTTTTCTCGCCTGCATTTCATCCAACCATGAAGTAGCGCAGCGTATCATCAGAAAGACCGCACGCCTGGCGTCTTACTACAACAGTCAGTGGTATGCGCTTTATGTGCAGACGAAAAAAGAGAACCCGAATAAAATTTCTTTGTCCTCTCAACGTCACCTCATCAATGATTTTAAAAATGCCATGGAGCTGGGTGGGGAGGTAATTCGAAAAAAAGAAGAGAATATTGCGGAAGCGATCATCGAAACCATCCGGGAAAAAAAGATCACTACGGTGTGTATCGGAAAACCGCATATCAAACTCTGGCAGATCATACTCCAGACCAGTGTATTTAACCAGTTGCTGACCACACTTTCGGAAAATGAAGTTGACCTTGTAATTCTATCATAATGAGAGGAAGCGTAAAAAGCAAAATCCGGGCAGGATCTGCATTTCTGTTTTTGCTGGTGATGATCTCGGGCGGTGTAAGCCTGTACTTTATTGTAAAGTTCCGACTTGAATCAAAAAACCTTTTGCAGGCAAATTACAAGTCCATTGAGTATGCACATATCATGCAGCGTCAACTGGATAGCATCGAAAACGGGAGCCAGAGGTTTGTCGATTCTTTCGCCATCGCACTCTCGAGGCAGGAAAAAAACATTACCGAAAATGGTGAAATGGAAACCACTCGCGGACTGCGGAATGCATTTCAGCAATAACGCGTGGGACAGGTGCAAACGATACCGGCGATCAGCGTCCGTCTTCAAAATATCACCACGCTGAACCTGGATGCGATAAAAAATAAAACAGAAAAATCGGAACAGGCAGCAGACGATGCGATGAAACTGCTGATTACCATCGTGTCTTTCATATTTATCGTAGGACTAACCTTCGTTATAAATTTCCCCTCGGTAATTACCAATCCCATTCAAAAACTTACCGACTCTATCAGGGAAATTGGACTCAAGAATTTTTCCCACAGGATACATATTGATTCAAACGATGAATTTGGAGAAGTGGCCAATGCATTTAACGAAATGGCGGAGAAGGTAGAACACTTTGAGAACAGCAACCTCAACCAGATCATTTTTGAAAAGTCAAGAGCGGAAGCCGTGATCAACAGTTTGAAAGATGCCAGCATCGGCATCGATAAAAACGATATTGTTCTCTTCGCCAACGACCAGGCAATGCAGTTACTGGGAATTACAGCTGAAGATATCATCGGGATTAATATTGCAGTTATCAGTAAGCGAAACGATCTTTTTCGTTTTTTGCTGGAAGAAAAAAATAATCTTCCTTTCAAAATTGTCGTGGGGGACAGGGAAAATTATTTTGTAAAAGAATTAATCGAGATCGACCAGGCTAATGCAAAAAGCCGGGTGATCGTGCTGAAGAACATTACTTCATTCAAGGAGCTGGACGTGGCAAAAAATAATTTCATCGCCACCATCTCGCATGAATTAAAAACACCACTCGCCTCTTCAGATCTTGGTTTAAAACTGCTCACGGATGAGCGCACAGGTACGCTTTCACCAGAGCAGCAGGAACTGATCAAAAACCTCAGGCTTGATAATCAGCGTATGTTGCGCATTCTCAGCGAACTGCTGAACATGTCGCAGGTGGAGGCAGGAAAAATTCTCATGGATCTTGGCGAAGTAGATGTTTACGAGCTGGCAGATAATGCCATCGAAGGCGGGTACACAGCCGCAAATGCGAAACAGATCATCATTAAAAAAGACTTCGGGGCCAATATCGGTAAAGTTAAGGCCGATCCTGAAAAGACCGGGTGGGTATTGAACAACCTCCTCTCCAACGCGATCAAGCATGCGCCATCGGACAGCATTATCTCCTTGAAAATCAGGGAACTGGTCACTACGATCGAGTTTTCAGTCATTGATAAGGGCCCCGGAATTCCGGAAGAATATATTCCCAGAGTATTCGATCGCTTTTTCAAAGTTCCTGGGTCAGCCTCGGGAGGTACCGGCCTGGGCCTGGCCATCTCCAAAGAGTTTATCGAAGCAGAAGGTGGAATGATCTGGATAAAAAGTGAGATTGGTTCTGGTACCGAATTCGGATTTCGATTGCCGAAGATCTAGCGACTATTTCTTTATTCTATTTGTATTTGTAATCAATCGCGGGAAGCGCATATTACC
>JBDTEB010000086.1:0-7796 GCA_039922795.1 Chitinophagaceae bacterium | reverse complement strand
CTATAATAGTTTGCTATAACAATAGTTATGATCAGCGATATACTTTTAGGTTATGATAGCACTATCCGCCCCCCTCTCTTATGCCGCGTTTTTAGAGTGTTCCCGTTGCAAAAAAGAATATGGTTTCTCCCAAATTCAGACATATGCAACCTGCTGTAACCGGCCGCTTCTGGTTCGTTACGAATACATGCCAGGCTTCTTTCGCGAAGATCTGCATTTCAGGGAAACAAATATGTGGCGATATTTTGAGATGCTGCCCGTTTCAGATCGAAAACATATCATCACCCTTGGCGAAGGAATGACGCCCATGCTCATATTGGAAAACCTCGGTGGAAAGAATGGCTTTGCGGATTTACTTATGAAAGATGAATCGCAAAATCCTACAGGATCATTCAAAGCCAGGGGCTTGAGTATGGCTGTGTCCAAAGCAAAGGAAATGGGTATTAAAAGCTGCATTGTACCAACGGCAGGAAATGCCGGCGGAGCATTGGCTGCTTACTGTGCAAAAGGCAATCTTGACGCTGTAGTAGTTATGCCCCGGCATACTCCCGACGTGTTCAAACAGGAATGCAAACTCTACGGTGCTGAACTGATACTGGTTGATGGACTGATCAATGATTGCGCACGCAAAGTAGCGGAGATCAATCAAAATGGTCAATACTTCGACATTTCCACGTTGAAAGAACCCTACAGGCTGGAAGGTAAAAAGACGATGGGTTATGAGATAGCCGAGCAGTTGAAATGGCAGCTGCCAGATGTGATTCTTTATCCGGCAGGTGGCGGAACGGGGCTTATCGCAATATGGAAAGCATTCCGGGAGATGATGATGATGGGTTGGATCGATGGACCGCTGCCGCGAATGATCGCTGTGCAAACGGACGCCTGTGACCCCCTGGTGAGAGCGTATAACCATGGTGAAAACTGGCAGCAGGGATTCGTTCCCAAGCCATCAATTGCCAACGGACTCGCCGTTCCTTTTCCTTTCGGAATGGATCTGATGCTCCAGGTGCTTGAAGATTCCGGCGGGATGGCAATTTCTGTCAGCGAGAAAGAAATAATAGATGCAGTAAAAGAAATTGCCAAATCGGAAGGACTTATTATATCGCCTGAAGGCGCCGCAACCTGGGCCGCGTTACAACAGCTTAAGAAAAGAAACCTGGTAGATCCATTCGAGAAAATCCTTTTACTCAACACCGGCAGCGGTTATAAATACCTGCAGAACCTGGAGATTTGATGTGAATAATTTGCAGAATTCAGTCACTCCTGGTTTACAACATATCGATATAACAGACGTAAAATTTTTTGACGGGGCTGGCTAAATTGTGATGAATGAGCGCATTGTCAACATCTGAAATATCCCTGGTATTGCCGTCTTTAAAAAGGATGGTAATCCGCTCATCGGAGGGATCATAGGTAGTATTTTGCGCTTCGCCTTCCAGCAAAAAATATTTTGAGTCTGCGTGAGAAACATGTAGTCTTTTACAGATCCGGTTACGGAGATCTTCAATTGCCGCGGGTTCAAAAGGGAGGGCTTGCAATTTTACCTTAAAGAGTTGCCGGTTAACGAGGCCTTTGCAGAGCATCGACAAAATGGGATCTGGATTAAATACCCAGTTTTTTATCGTTGTAAGCACATCGTAGTCATCTATCAAACAAAAAGTGGCGAGGTGGTTGGCCATTCCGTCTGACAGCTCTTTCCTTTGCAGAAAAAAATCAAACGCTTCCGTAGCCGCCTTTAACTGAGTTCCGGTGGCAATCAGTTCTTTTGCCCGCTGGATAATTCTTACCAGCATCTTTTCAGCACTGAGTACCGTTTTATGCAGGTACACCTGCCAGTACATAAGTCTCCTCGACACAAGGAATTTTTCCGTAGTAAAAATACCTTTCTCTTCTACCATCAGGTCACCATTTCTTACGGTAAGCATTTTAAGAATTCTGTCGTAGCCTATGGCCCCTTCTGAAACGCCGGTGAAAAAACTGTCGCGTGTGAGATAATCCATCCTGTCCACATCCAGTTGCCCGGAAACGAGTTGATGGAGAAATGGCTTTTCGTAATTGTCTGTAAAAATGTTGATCGCCATTTCCAGTGCCCCTTCAAATTCTATATTCAGTTGGCGCATGATCAGCAACGATATGGTCTCATGATCGACCCCGGTGAGTATATGCTCCATTGCATGTGAGTAAGGCCCATGACCGATATCGTGTAATAAGATGGCTGCTTTCGCCCCCTCGTCTTCTTCAGGAGTAATTTCAACGCCTTTATTTTTTAATTCAACCAGTGCATTGTGCATCAGGTGATAGGCACCTAGCGAATGATGAAGCCTGCTATGTTCGGCACCGGGGAAAACAAGGCATGCAAATGCCATCTGGTGAATGCGCCTGAGCCGCTGGTACCAGGGATGAGAGATCAGTCGGAATATAAGCGGATTATCAACGGTGATAAATCCATAAACAGGGTCGTTGATAATTTTTCTGACTGAGTCCATCGCTGCTTTGGGTTTGTTAAAAGATTTGATGTAAAAAGAACAAATCTACAAATGCGCTGAATAGAAATTACATTTGAAAGCATAGCTACATTCAAATACAAAGCCATATGGTTCTCCCAAAAATTCTCTGGGTTGATGATGAAATTGAAAGTCTTCAGTCACAAAAGATCTTCCTGGAAGGCAAGGGTTACCAGGTTCAGACCCTCACCAATGGCTTCGACGCGATCGATTATGTAAAAGAAAATCCGGTAGATGTTGTGCTGATGGATGAGTCAATGCCCGGGCTCAGCGGTCTAGAAACGCTCGCCAAAATTAAAGAGATCAGCTCCCAGATCCCGATCGTGCTAATCACTAAAAATGAAACGGAAAACCTTATGGATGATGCTATAGGCAGCCAGATCAGTGACTATCTCATCAAACCGGTAAATCCGAACCAGGTTCTTCTCTCGCTCAAAAAGATCCTGGATAACAAAAGACTCGTTGCAGAGAAGACGACCTCTGCTTATCAACAGCAGTTTCGTTCACTTTTTATGGTGTTGAACAGCAACCCTAATCACACGGAATGGATGGATATTTATAAAAAACTTGTGTATTGGGAATTGGAAATGGGGAAGAGCGACAGTCCTGAAATGCGCGAAATCTTTCAATCTCAAAAGCAGGAGGCCAACGCCGAATTCTTCAAGTTTGTGTCGCGAAATTATGCCAGCTGGGTAAGTCCGAAAAATCCTGCGCCTCCGGTTATGTCTCACACTTTGATGAGAACAAAAGTATTACCCGTGCTCACGCCAGGCATTCCCACTTTTTTTATTTTGATCGATAATCTGCGATTTGACCAGTGGAAAGCGATTCAGCCCATATTTTCGGAGAGCTTCCGTATTCTCGAAGAAGACTCATTTTACAGCATTCTACCTACTGCAACCCAGTACTGTCGCAACTCTATTTTCGCCGGACTTTTACCAATGGATATCGAAAAGCAGTTCCCGGTTCAATGGAAAAATGACGACGAGGAAGGCGGAAAAAATTTATTCGAAGAAGAGTTTGTGCGTGCGCTGCTGAAGCGGGAGAAGAAAGACATAAAGTTTTCGTACACCAAGGTCGTTAATCATCATGACGGGCAGAACATGCTGAACAATATTCATAATCTTATGGGTAACGATTTGAATATAATCGTGTACAATTTCGTGGATATGCTCAGTCATGCCCGTACGGAAATGGAAGTATTGAAAGAACTGGCCAGCGATGAAGTAAGTTACCGGAGCATCACGACCAGCTGGTTTGAACATTCTCCGCTGCACCAGGCTTTAAAGAAGATTTCGGATAAAAAGATCAATATCGTACTCGCGACAGATCATGGCAGTGTCAGGGTCAAAACCCCATGTAAGGTGATAGGGGATAAGCAGACTACTACTAATCTCAGGTACAAACACGGTCGAAACCTGAACTATGATCCCAAAGAGGTGCTGGCATTCCGCGACCCCAAAGAGGCGGGACTGCCAGGTCCATCCATCAATTCCTCATATATCTTTGCGAAGGAGGATGGGTTTCTTTGTTATCCCAATAATTATAACTACTACGTCAATTATTATAAGAACACCTTTCAGCATGGTGGCGTGAGCCTTGAGGAGATGATCATTCCGGTTATAAGGATGACAAGCCGGCAAAACCCAGCATAAGAGGTTGCAGGAGATTGACTTCCAAGCGTGTGAGACAGTCGCGTGCCCTTCAGACCATTGTGGAAAATTAGTACCAAATACCTACTGGCGGCAAACAACCTCATTCGTTATATTTACACCCAGTTATTAAAAGATATGAAGTACAACCAGCTTACGCTGAACAAGATTGAAAAAATGCTGGGGGAAGCCGGTTATGTCCTTCGGTATGAACGGGGTACTTTCCAGAGTGGATATTGCGTACTCGAGGATAAAAAAGTGGTGGTTCTGAATAAATTTCTTCAACTGGAGGGGCGGCTTAATACCCTGCTTGATCTGCAATCGCAACTGAACATCGATGTAGAGGAACTTAGCCCCGAATCCCGAACATTGCATGAGCAAATGAAGTTGGAGCTTATTGGCAAGGAGTCTTCCTGATTCCAAAGCCCCAGAAAAATCCGTGAAAATAAATTCTAATTTCGGCTGATGCGATATCCCGCCATAACAGTAACTCTTTTAGGTACGGGTACCAGCAGTGGTGTGCCGATGATCGGCTGTGAATGCGAGGTTTGCACTTCGACGGATAAAAAGGATAATCGGCTGCGAACAAGCATCCTCGTTAAATCTGCAAATACCACGCTCGTGGTTGATACGGGGCCGGACTTCCGCTACCAGATGCTGCGGGCAAATGTAAAGAGGCTTGACGCCGTGCTTTTTTCGCATCCCCATAAAGATCATGTTGCAGGTCTTGATGACATCCGGGGGTATAATTTCTTCATGCAGCGCCCTATGAATGTTTATGCCAATAGCCTTACGCAAGAGGCATTGAAGAGGGAGTTCTCCTATGCTTTTGCCGACAAAAAATATCCCGGCGTTCCGGATATTACCATGCATACGATCGCGGATCAGAATTTTCAGGTTGGCGAGATCCCGGTTGTTCCGATTTGGGTGTGGCATCTCAAAATGCCGGTTCTCGGTTTTCGCTTTGGGAATTTCACGTACATAACCGACGCCAACCGGATAGATGCGGGCGAAATGAAAAAGATAGAAGGGTCTGAAGTACTTGTAGTAAATGCCCTGCGGAAAGAAAAACATATCTCGCATTTTAATCTGGAAGAAGCGATTGCCCTTGCCCGTGAGCTTAAGATTCCACGGACTTATTTTACCCATATCAGTCACCAGATGGGTAGGCATGCAGATGTTGAACGGCTATTGCCCGAAGGTATCCACCTCGGTTATGATGGCCAGGAGATTGAATTGCCTGCTTTTTAATAATCAGGGTGAAATAACCCTATTCCGGGTCCTGCCCCGGCTGTAGCTTTCCCGAATGATAGAGAAATTCATCCAGGATTATTTCACTTTTACCAGGAGTGAAAGAGTCGCTGTAATCGCCCTCTCAGCCACCCTTGTCGTCATCTTTTCACTTCCTCATTTTATTCCCGCCAAAGAGCCGAAAATGAGCTTGAAAGAAGTCAAAGCGCTGCAGACGTTGGAGACCGCTATGCCAGAGGCATCCCGTTTGGAAAGGGGCAAATACCCGGAAAGAGCTTTTGAGCGTGAAGGAATTGCAAAACCCGTGAAAAGATTTCAATTTGATCCTAACACGTTGGATGTAGCCGGGTGGCAGAGTCTTGGCGTCAGGGATAAAACCATCAAAACAATTCAAAATTACCTCGAAAAAGGGGGCCAATTCAGAAAGCCTGAAGATCTTGCCAAAGTATATGGGCTAACTGCCGGACAGGTAAACGAACTTATTCCTTTCATACATCTCAAAGCTCATGAACCACCAGTAAGAGTCGCCAACTTTTTTCGTGACTCGTCGCGGCGGTTGACATCACGCCCTGCGAGAACTATTGCAATTACAGACATAGCCACTGCAGATTCACTGGCCCTGGTTAATCTCCCCGGCATTGGCCCTAAGCTCGCCATGCGCATCATCAACTTTCGTGACAAACTCGGCGGATTTTATGCAGTGAATCAGCTCTCGGAAACTTTCGGCTTGCCTGATTCTACCTTTATGATGCTTAGGCCTTACCTGACTGTAACAGAAGGGAAAGTGACAAAGATCTCGCTCAACAACAGTTCCGTTGAGGTACTGAGATCTCATCCGTATATCCGTTGGAACCTGGCCAATGCGATCATCGCGTATCGCGTGGCACACGGTCCTTTTAAAGAAATAAGCAGCTTGAACGGCATCGCGCTTATTACACCGGAAATTTTTACAAAAATCTCCCCATATCTTGAACTTTGACAACATTGGTTACCGGGACTAAGGATTATCCTTTATAAGCCAAATATTTTAACTAACAGTTGTTAGTTTTTGTGAAAAAAGATTTTATCTTGTGCAAGATTTTTCGATAAATATTTTCATGTGGATTTTGAATATTCGGAGCTTACAGTACAGGTTAGAGATAGTGCAAGGGATTTTGCGATTCAGAGTATTAAGCCACACGTGATGGAGTGGGATGAGAGCCAGGAATTTCCCAAACATCTCTTTAAGGAAATGGGTAAGTACGGGTTTATGGGTGTTTTGATTCCTGAAGAATATGGCGGCTCGGGTCTTTCTTATTTCGAATATATCGTAGTCATACAGGAAATAGCAAAGGTTTGTGGTTCTATCGGATTAAGTGTCGCGGCTCATAACTCCCTTTGTTGCGGGCACCTGATGAATTTTGGAAGTACGGAGCAAAAGGAGAAATACCTGCCGCGTTTAGCAACAGGTGAGGCTTTAGGAAGCTGGGCTCTCACCGAACCCAATACCGGGAGTGACGCGGGGAATATGAAATGTGTCGCAGTGAAGGATGGAAATGAATGGGTGATCAATGGAACCAAGTGTTGGATCACGCATGGAAACAGTAGCGATATTGGCGTTGTAATTTGCAGAACAGGAGAACCGAGACAGAAAGATAACGCAACAGCTTTTATCTTGGAAAGGGAAACAGGAGGCTTAAGTGCGGGAAAAAAAGAGAATAAGCTGGGCATGCGCGCCAGCGAAACCTCAGAAATGATCTTTGATAATTGCAGGATAAGTGATAACAACCGGATCGGCAATGTCGGCGATGGTTTTAAACAGGCCATGAAAATTCTCGATGGAGGAAGGATTTCTATTGCGGCATTAAGTCTTGGAATCGCGAAAGGTGCTTACGAAGCCGCTCTTAAATATTCCAAAGAGCGTTACCAGTTTGACCAGCCAATTTCGAGTTTCCAGGGAATATCCTTTAAGCTGGCAGATATGGCCACAGAGATTGCAGCAGCAGAGTTGTTGACACTGCAAGCGTCCGACCTTAAGAATCGTCATATGCCGATGACTAAAGAAGCAGCAATGGCAAAATATTATGCCAGTGAAGTGGCTGTGAGAGTAGCAACGGATGCAGTTCAGATTTTTGGTGGCTACGGATACACAAAAGATTTTCCTGTAGAAAAATATTATCGTGATAGTAAATTGTGTACTATTGGTGAAGGAACTTCTGAAGTACAAAAATTAGTTATAAGCAGGGAAGCCCTGCGATCATAGTCTCTCTCGATTGCTTGTTATATAGCCCGGGTTCGTGCCTGGGCTTTTTTATGCGTTGGATTAATGCTGGATATTGGACATATTGAAACAAAAAAGCAGCCCAAAGGCTGCTCAATATCATTCCAGATAAATCAATCTCATTCCAAA
>JBDTEB010000085.1:0-6964 GCA_039922795.1 Chitinophagaceae bacterium | reverse complement strand
TGGAATGTTTATCGCTCCCTTTATATGACCATCAGCAAATTCAGCCTCCCTTCTTACGTCGAGAATAACGAGGTTTTCATCAAAGCGAATGTCTAGTGCCAGTTCATCCGCATCAATATCGATGATGATATCATTCGGTTCATCGGAATTTTTCCAACTTTCGTAGCCACCGGCTAGAAAACCCTTCACATGATTAAAACCAACCCTGGCAAGGCGGATAAGTGATTCCTTTTCTGTTCCGGGTTCCGTGATCAGTGCCATAGGATGGGTAAAAGAAAGCAGGCTTCCGGCCCATTCGGAGAAACGGCCGTTCAACCCGATATTTATCGAGCCGGGAACAAACCCCCGGGTAAATGCTGTTTCTTTCCTCGTATCAAGAACGATATAATCTTTCTCGATAAATGATTTTAATTCCGCCACAGACAGCGGTTGCAAGCTCTTCATCAGCACGTCATCCAGGTTTTCGTAACCTTCCTTATTGATCCTGGCATTTACCGGGAAATACTGGGGCGGCTCGGCCAGGTCCCTGGTCACTTCTCTTACAAATTCTTCTCTGTTTGCTGCCTTAAGTGCGTAGTTGGATGCTTTTTGCTCACCGATGGTGCTGAACGTTTCGGGACCCAGGTTTTTACCGCAACTGCTTCCGGCACCATGAGCAGGATAAACGATTATATCATCTGCAAGTGTTTTGATTTTTGTATCGAGCGAATCATACATCATCGATGCCAGCTCTTCCCTGGAAAGATCTCCACTGCTCAGGTCGGGCCGGCCAACATCCCCGATGAACAAAGTATCTCCGGTAAAGAGGGCATGCTCTTTTTCATTTTCATCGATCAGCAGGTAACAGGCCGATTCAAGAGTGTGCCCGGGAGTATGCAGTACCTTCAACTTCACCTTCCCAATTTTGAAAAGGTCCCCATCTTTTGCGAGGTGGATGGGAAAATTGGTTTCAGTACCCGGTCCGTAAACGATTGGCGCGCCGGTGGCCCTTGACAGGTCCAGGTGTCCACTGACGAAATCTGCATGGAAATGGGTCTCAAAAATATATTTGATTGTGGCACCGCGCTCGGTAGCAAGGGCAAGATAGACATCTACATCACGAAGGGGATCGATGATTACTGCCTGGCCTTCGCTTTCAACGTAGTAGGCTGCTTCGCTCAAACAATCCGTATAGAGTTGTTTAATAAACATACGCTCAATTTTTGCAAAGATAGTCGTTGAGCGGAACGGTAAAGCCAAATGAGTGCCTAAATCAGAAGCCGGGTTACCTGAGTAACTCAAGTACGCAGTCGCCAATATCGATAATGCGTTCCTGATCAAGCAGATAATAGATGAATTTCCCTTCGCGTTGTGTTTTCACAATTCCTGCCCTCCGCAAAATGGCCAGGTGTTGTGATGCCACAGACTGTTCAAGCCTTAACTGAACATATATCTCGGTAACGGTAAGTTTGGTCTGTTCTTCAAGTAGCTTCAGAATTTGCTGGCGAAGCTTGTGATTGAGCGCTCTCAGGATCAATGACGACTTTTTAACCTGCAGAAAGTCTACATGCACGATATCTCCGTTTTGGCCGCTTACGATAAGCTGGGTGGCTGATGTATTGTTTGTTATCACATCTGTTGGGTTTATATATCCAGAGATAAAGTGCCGTATGTATTAATCAATCTCGTTCAGGAGAAGTGTGGAAAGCATTTTAAAGTTATCGCGATTTGTTTAATTAATGCGTACATCGTATTCTTTCAAATAGAGTGGTTCAAGATATGCCAGCGACGAAAAGTCAGATTTATTAAATTTATCATGTGTAAGAGTAGACATATCAGATGATTGAAATATTTTGTCGATAAAAACCGCGGTTTTATCAGATAGAAGTTTTCTGAATTTATTTTTACCGGCGCCGAAGAAACTGACGGAATTATTTTTCAACAGCTCAGAGAAGCTGTTCTCGTCTAGAATCATGGGTGTTGGAGGGATGATCTCCACCAGCTCCCTGGTATATAAGGCGGTGTAAACTTCCATTCTTCCGGCATCCATCATCGGACAGAGAAAATCGGTCTGTTCTGCCCGCAAATCATAGGTCATTGCAAAGAGTGTATTCACCGCAATGAGCGGCCGTGACAGGGCGTAGCAAAGCCCTTTAGCAGTGGCCATTCCAACCCTGAGACCGGTATAGGACCCTGGCCCTGAAGTAACTGCCACGGCATCCAGATCCTTTAATTTAGTTTGAGCGGAGCGGGCCAGTTCGTCAATTGCCTTGTGGATCCAGGCGGCGTGGCCCTTCTGATCTTCGCTCGTTGCCGTGGATAACAGAAAGCCATTATCGGCCAGTGAAACAGAGGCAAAGTGGGTAGAGGTGTCAATATTCAGGATCAAAGCCATTGTAAGAACTTCTCTGTTGAATCTGCAATTTAGGAAACCTAAATCTTCTATTTTTGGGGGATGGAAAAGAAAATCATAAAGACTAAAAATGCTCCTGACCCCATTGGGCCTTACAACCAGGCCATTCAGTTTGGTAATACGCTGTATATTTCCGGGCAGGTGGCCATCAATCCTGCTACTGGTGAAATTGAAGCAAAAGACGTGAGCGCAGAAACTCACCAGGTGATGCAAAATCTGAAGGCCGTGCTATCTGAAGCCGGTATGGATTTTAGCAACGCATTAAAAACCACCATTTTCCTGAATGACATGGCCCTGTTTTCCGAAGTCAATGAAATCTACGGCAAATATTTTACAGGTGATTTCCCCGCAAGGGAGACCGTGGCTGTGAAAGGTCTTCCAAAAAATGTACGGGTAGAGATCAGTATGATCGCTGCGAAATAAAGCGAATAATTCGGGCATGAGGCGATCCTCTTTCAAAATCTGAATGCAGAGTGTCTGATGCCGATTGCGATTGCGATTGCCAAAAAAATAAAAGCAGTGTTATGAACGAAACATTTGTATCGAGGATAGGGAAAGAACTGGAAGAGATCCATGAAGCGGGATTATATAAAACCGAACGGATCATCACCAGTCCGCAGGGTGCAGAGATCGAAGTCAACGGGAAGACCGTGCTGAATTTCTGTTCTAACAATTACCTCGGATTATCTTCACATCCAAAAGTGATTGAAGCGGCACACCAGGCGATAGAAGAGCATGGCTACGGCATGAGCAGTGTGCGTTTTATCTGTGGCACGCAGGATATTCACAAAACGCTCGAAGCCAAAATCTCCTCCTTTCTCCAAACAGAGGATACCATATTGTATGCTGCCGCTTTTGATGCCAACGGTGGGGTGTTTGAGCCTTTGTTCGGGGAAGAAGATGCGATCATTTCCGACGCTTTGAATCACGCTTCGATCATAGACGGAGTAAGGCTTTGTAAATCCAAACGTTTCCGGTACGAGCACAATAATATGGCTGACCTGGAAACAAAACTCCGGGAAGCCGCGGGATGCAGGGCAAGGATCATCGTAACCGATGGCTCCTTTAGTATGGACGGAACCATTGCGCAGCTGGACGAGATCTGCGACCTGGCTGATCAATATGATGCCATTGTGATGATCGATGAATGTCATTCTTCCGGTTTTCTTGGAAAGAATGGTCGCGGAACGCACGAGTACAGGAATGTAATGGGGCGCATAGACATTATAACCGGCACCCTGGGTAAGGCGCTTGGCGGGGCAAGCGGCGGTTTTACCAGCGGCCGTAAAGAGATCATCGAAATGCTCAGGCAGCGATCAAGACCCTACCTCTTCTCAAACACCCTGGCTCCCGCAATAGCCGGAGCATCGATCGCGGTTCTCGACATGCTCACCAGCACCACTGATCTGAGAGACAAGCTGGAATACAATACCAAATACTTTCGCAGCCAGATGACGCTCGCGGGTTTCGATATCAAACCCGGTGATCATCCCATTGTACCCATCATGTTGTATGAAGCTGAGGTTGCACAGGAGATGTCAGCGAAAATGCTGGAAGAAGGCATTTACTGCATTGGATTTTTCTTTCCGGTCGTCCCGAAAGGACAAGCCAGGATCAGGGTTCAGCTCAGCGCGGCACATGAACAGCATCACCTTGACAGGGCCATCGATGCCTTTCAGCGGGTGGGGACGGAGATGGGATTGATTAAAATGAACTAACTCAACAACATTTAATGATAATCGATTAAGACGGAGCCAGCCTTTTAGGCTGGCTTTTTGTTTTGCCTGGCCATTGCTAAAAGCATTTTAAAAAAAAGTTTCGGGCTACTGTAACTTTTGATTTCGACTAACGTATCACTACCATAACAAACCGGAAAGAATAATTGCTCATGACTGAAAAGGACTACAATGAATGCGTCAGGATGTATGCGGACAATGTCTACCGGTTCATTTTAAAGAATCTGAGGCACGAAGAAGATGCTAGAGACGTGGTTCAATCAGCTTTTGAAAAAATGTGGAGGAACAGGAACGAGGTAGAATATAATACATCAAAATCGTACCTCTTTACTGTTGCCTATCACCAGATGATTGATCATATCAGGAAAGTGAAAAAGATCTTTCTGAAGGAAAGTTTCGAAGACAATATGCGCATCAGCGACAAACCAGTGAACAACGTGAAGAAAGTTTTGGAAAAGGCGCTGGCAACGCTCAATGATATCCAGAGATCACTGGTTCTGCTGAAACACTACGAGGGTTATTCTTACCAGGAGATCGGTGAGATCACCAACCTCAGCGAAAGCCAGGTAAAGGTTTATCTCCACAGGGCAAGGATTCAGCTGAAACAATATCTGGTGAGCCCTGAAAATGTTATGTAAGCGTAAAGCAAAACTACAATGATCATCAACAGATATAATTACGAAGAATACTTCCTCCTTTACACAGACAACGAGCTGGGTGATGCAGAGCGCAAGGCTGTTGAAAGCTTCGTTGAGGAAAATCCTGATCTCAAAAATGAATTACTTGGTTTCCGTGACGCGGTAATGCATGCTGACGAAGCAGTGAAATTTCCAGGGCAGAAAGAATTGCTCAGTTCGAATGCTGCTTTATCAGTCATCCACAACAATAATTACACAGAATTTTTTCTGCTTTACGCCGACAACGAATTAAACAACCAGGAAAAAGCGCTGGTAGAGCAATATGTTTATCACCACCCTGAACTACAGGGCGAATTTGAGCTATTTCTTAAGGTTAAAATAGAGCCGGATCGCACCATTGTTTTTGAGAACAAGGAACTGCTGATCCGTCGTCAGGAAAAAGCAAGGGTGATAGCCGTTTGGTGGAAGATCAGCGCCAGCGTGGCAGCAGCATTGATTTTTATTGTATTCGGTTACCTGAATTATAACGCCGATAACGAAGCGGCTCCTGCCCCCCTTTTATCTCAGAAAACCAATGCCGGTATCAATAGTCAGAAGAAAAAAACCCCGCTGATAGTAATTCCAAACGAGGTTACCAGCCAGGTGGTGCCTGATACAGCAGATCAGATTGTAGTTGCAGAGCAGCATGTTCAAACGCCGGCTGCGCCAGGTGAACACCACGGCAAAACAACAGATATTGCGAACTCCGCTACATCAAAAGAAATAATGCCAACAAAAAAAGCGAAGTCCCTTCCTGAAACCAATGCCGAAAAGCCCTCCAAGGAAAAGGTTACAGACAAGGTTCCCGTAGCTGGACCGAGAGAAATACAGGTTGCTGAACTTCCTGCTGGGACAACGAATGTGTTGGCGATTTCGACGGACCATGCACAACCGCTTCATCCGGAAAATCTTCAACTCAAAACTGCAGCAAATATTACTGCAGCGCCGGATGAGCGTCAGGAGTCGGCACTCAGCATCGCAGGTATTCCTGTGCCGTCAAAAAGTAAAGTAGGCAACATCATATCAAGGACTTCCAGATTCATCAATAAAACAAAAAAGGAGATTTCCTCAAAGGCGGGCCTGGCCATAGGAAATGTTGAAATCGCAATTCGCTAATCACTAACTTTTATAAACAACAATCATGAAACAACTACTACTTGTAACGGCCTCTCTATGCCTTTTCACCATGGCCATGGCCCAGAAAGATTCAACCGTTCAGAACAAAGACACGACGACACGACGCGACACCATTCGAATTGCAGGGCGTGTGCTTGTCACCATCGTTAAAAAAACGGGTAAAAGCAAATCCGACTCTTCAACAACTGTGGAATACTCCGTCGGACCAAAGAAGACAGCCAACATCAGCACCAACTGGTTCATACTCGACCTGGGCTTTAATAATTACACTGACAATACAAATTACGCATCGGCAGAAGCACAGGCTTTTTCTCCGGGAGCCACAAAGGATCGCTTTAAGCTGAGAACCGGTAAATCTGTCAATGTAAACCTGTGGCTCTTTATGCAAAGGGTCAACATGATTCAACATGTGGTAAACCTCAACTACGGTTTGGGACTGGAAATAAACAATTACAGATACAAGGAAGACATTGTCTTCAACAAAAACCCGACAAGCATCACCGCGTCCAGTATCGATTATTCAAAGAACAAGCTGGCAATAACATATATCACCGTTCCCCTGATGCTGGACTTCAATTTCACGCCGAATAAAACCAGCGCAAACTCTTTTGGTCTTAGTCTTGGCGTAAGTGGCGGCTACCGTTATTCTTCTCATCAGAAAGTAAAAAGCTCCGGTGATGGCAAGCGCAAAACCAGGGATGACTTCGACCTGCTGTCCTATAAACTCGCGTACGTGGCTGAATTAAAGCTGGGGCCGGTAAGGCTTTACGGATCCAAAGCGACACAAAGCATGTTCGATAAGGGACTTGACCAGGTTCCTTACTCGGTGGGAATTCGCTTCGCCAAATGGTAGAACCATTGTTTCTTTACATTTCTAAAAGATCCATTCGGCAGGTGATGCTGAATGGATCCTTTTATTTTGACAACACCGTGGTGTCCGCAATCCGTTCGGCGAATGAATGTAGGGACAACTTTGGCGGTTGCCCTGCCTGCGGATTGTAGGGGCGGGCCTTGCGTCCGCC
>JBDTEB010000084.1:0-7484 GCA_039922795.1 Chitinophagaceae bacterium | reverse complement strand
TGGCGCCTCCGGCCACCAGGCTGGCAAAGCCGTTATACGTGGTGTCTGAAAGTGGCGTGGCAAACAGGCCCGGGAGTGCGGCAATCAGGTAAACAATCGTTGAGAGCAATTTCATTAGGCGAATGTATGCAAACCGATCCTTGAATGTGTTGGGCAGAGACTATGTATTCGCACGTCTTTGAGACGTTGGGCCAGAGCGCAAACTGATTACAAAAGCTTTGAAACGAGCGCAAACAGGTCATTCATTTTAAAAGGTTTTTCCAGGTAATCGTCCGCACCCGCGGTCGGTGCCAGGCGCGAAATAAGGGGACTGGCAGAAAGCATGATTACGGGTATATGCCTGGTTCTCTCCTGTGCTTTGAGATGACGACAGATATCGAGGCCATCAACGCCGGAAAGCTGTTTATCGAGTATAAATATATCGGGAACCTCGAAGTCATTTTCTAATATAGATTGACCATTTGCCAGAATGGTCACGATATAACCCGCTCTTTCGAACATAATCCGAAAAGCGTCCTGCACGGCCGGATCGTCTTCGGCAAATAGTATGCTAGTCATAAATTCTTGTCGTAGGGAAGCATGAAATAAAATTCGGATCCGCCGTTCTCTTTGGAATTGACCTGAATTGTACCCCCGTGCCTTCTAATGATTTCGGCACAGATATACAAACCCAGTCCGAGCCCGGGATAGGTATTTACATTGGGTTGAGTACCGCGGTAAAACCTGTCGAATACTTTTTGTATAGACACTGCGGGGATCCCGATTCCCTTATCCGCGACAGCAACCCGTAAACCCCCGGCAACCTCGGAAGTGCTAATCATTATCTCGCTTTTTTCCGGTGAATATTTGATGGCATTGGCAACAAGATTAATGAGTACCTGGCTGATGCGCTCTCTGTCAATAGACACCTGCCTGATTTTACCAGCAACAACCACGAGGCTATGATTGGTGGAGATCATCCTAAAATCGTTGATAGTCGTATTGATAAGCTCATTAACATCAGTCAGTTCCCGCTCTATCTGTAGTTTGCCTTCCGAGATCCTGGTAACATCAAGAAGATCACGGACCAGATTGGTTAGCCGGTCAACCTGTGCATCCAACTTCACAAGTAGGGCCGCATTCTTTGAATCACCGGATTGCCTGAAGATGTCGAGTAATACTTCTGCATACATCTTGATGCTCGTAAGCGGCGTTTTGAGTTCGTGGCTCGTGATGCCGATAAAATCATCCTTTAACTGCTCCAGTGCTTTACGGTCGGTAATATCGATGAGACTGCCAATGATGGTATCATCAGCATTTTCAAAAGAGCGGATATAGGAACCACGCATCAGCATATATTGTATGCCCCGCACGGGATGATCTATTCTGAATTCAACCTCAAGCCCATTCTGTTTGGACAGAGAGTGTTCAAGAGCTTTTATCAAAGGGCTTCGATCGTCTGCATGCAAAAGGAGAAGGAATTTTTCCAGTTTCCAAAAAGGGCCATCCGATGTATAACCCGTAAGCTCTTCCCACTCGGGGGTGGAAATACCTTGCTGTGTACCGAAATTATAATCCCAGATGCTCACGCGGGCGGCCCGCTGAGCCACTTCCAGTTTGTATTGTTTATCCAGCAAATCACTGGAGATCGTTTTGAGGTTTAATTCATCTTTTTTTCTTTTTGTAATGTCGCCGAAAATAACAGCAAGGTGGTTGTTTTCCTTTGCCCCATAAGGATAGGCATAAACTTCAAGCCAGCGATTCTGCATGGCAGGCTCAAACTCTTCAAAGCGTTTAGGCATACCTGTTGCAGCAACCTCACCAAACACATTAAACCATATGTCACCAAGATCCGGAACCAATTCCCTAAATGTTTTACCTGAAGCACTCCTGAGACCAGACTGGTTTGCAAATGACGAATTAACCTCAAGAAACTTCCCGTCGAGCGGCTGTCCCAGGTCATTTGTAAAAATTTCAATGATCGCAAAACCTTCATCAATTGAATTAAAAAGATCCCTGTATTTTACTTCTGACTCTTTGACCTTTTCGGCGGACAATCTTTGTTCAGTAATATCGAAAAAATTGATGACGACACCATTGATGCGATCTTCTGATGTGCGGTAAGGCAGAATTTTCAGAACAAAATATTTATTGTCGAAAGAACGCACTTCGCGTTTCACCGCAACAAGCTTTTCCAGTACGGATTCGATATCGCTCATCAGATCAGTGTAGTCCAGCCGATGCGTAATATTGGAAAGCGGTCGCCCAAAATCAGCGGGTAAAAGATTAAAGATCTCCCTTGCTGCCGGCGTAAAGTCGTTGACTCTAAAGTTCCTGTCCAGAAATATAGTGGCGATATCTGTCGAATAGATAAGATTTTGAAAATTATTATTCGATTGAGAAAGCTCATCCACTTTAACTTTTAATTCCTGGTTGACCGTGATTAATTCCTCATTAACAGACTGCAGTTCCTCTTTGCTTGTTTCGAGTTCTTCGGAGGAAGAGCGCAATTCCTCATTGATTGCCTGCAATTCCTCATTAGATGCCTTTAATTCTTCGGTCTGCACTTCATATTGCTCAACCGAATTGCGCAGGTGCAACTTCATACGGATCAGTTCTTCTTCAAGTTGTCGGGCCGCAGGTTCAGCCGGAAGGAATGCATCGGTTTCGTCAGGATCTTCCTTGCTGGCAATTTCGAAGAGGATAAGGATAAAGCCGCGGGCGGTGTCTTTTTGCTCCAGAACCGGTCTCACGAGAATATTAATGTTTTCCAGCTGGTTATCGATCAGTAACTGATGATTTTTGGATTCAATATTTACCTGGCGTTGTACTGCCTGATACAGTGCTGTGCGCAATTCGATCCTAAGTTCCGGCCGAATAAGTTTAAGAAGGTTCTTGGTGAGTTCCCCGCCTGAAACGAGAAGGTAACGGCCAACTGTAGCCGAAAGATGAACGATATCGTATTCTTCATTTACCAGGATAGATGGCGGCGCATACCGTTCAAGTAACTGCTGATGAAGATCGCTGTATGTGATTCTTTCCAGTGCCCGCGTCTCGCTTTCTCTGGTGCCGATCATCGACTTCTGGACGGGAGATTTCGATGGGGGCAAACTTTCTGGCACCGGGTAAGCCCGGCCCGAAACCTGCCTCGACTGATAGATCCTGTATTCTTTATTCACTACAACATAGAGGTCACCTGAGCTGTCCAATGATTCAGAAGAGCCCAGGAAAAGATGCCCTCCCGGATTGAGTGCAAAATGAAATGTCTCGGTGACCCTTTTCTGCGCCATGCTGTTAAAATAAATCAGCATATTGCGGCAGGTGATCAGGTCGAGTTTTGAAAAAGGCGCATCCTTTATCATGTTATGATTTGCAAACAATACCATTTCCCTTATGTCCCGTTTTATCCGGTAGCCGTCACCTTCCTTACTAAAAAACCTTCTCAGTCGTTCAGGGGAAACGTCGGCAGCATCAGTCGAAGAATAGTATCCTTCACGGGCAGTGGTGATGGCGGTCTCGTCGATATCTGTTGCGAAAATCTGAACCATCACCGGGTTGGTCTGATGTTCGATTTTTTCCGCAAAGAGCATGGCAAGTGAATAGGCCTCCTCTCCCGTTGCACAGCCTGCAACCCAGGCCCGTATCGGGCGGGTATTTTCTTTTTGAGCCAGAATCTGTGGAATGATTTCTTTTTCTAGGTATTGAAACGCTTTCTTGTCCCTGAAGAAATTTGTAACCGAAATAAGAAGGTCTTTTAGCAGTGCTGTAGTCTCCTCTGGGTGTTCTTTGATCAGAAGGCTGTAGGCGCCCAGGTCGGGCAGATTATGAACATTTATTCTGCGTTCAATCCTTCTTAGCACAGTGGCTCTTTTGTAATTGATAAAATCATGACCCGTTTTCACTCTGAGTCGGGTAAGAATATCGCGGAGTGCCTGCTGCTGAGTACTTTTGTCTGAAACAGGAACAGAAACCAGCGTTAGCGAGCGGCTGCTGTTGACATACTCAATGATCCGTTTTGGGATCTGTGCAACGGGCAGTATGGCATCAACGAGATCGGTAGCAATCGAATTTCTCGGCATTTCACTAAACTCCGCTTCCCGGGGACTCTGGACAAAGGCTGCGCCACCATGTTCTTTTACCCGTTTCATTCCCATGGAACCATTGGCGCCAGTGCCGCTCAGAACAACGCAAATAGCCCTTGAATTTCTTGATTCGGCCAGTGTTCGGAAAAATATGTCCACAGGTGCACGCCTCTCCTCAATGGTATGAATGCTCGCGACTGAAAGATGACCATCTTCCATGAGCAGACTTTTATTTGGGGAGATAACATACACCGTGTTAGCCTCAAGCAGTACTTTTTCGTTTACCTGAAGAACGGGGATTAGTGCTGAAGTTTGCAATACGGCCGCCAGCTGGCTGTCATGATCAGGAGACAGATGCAGAATCACCACATAGGCTAGTCCGGAATCGGCAGGTACGTGTTCAAAAAATTCCTTGAGGGCTTTTATTCCTCCTGCGGAAGCACCTATTCCAACAACGACCAATTGATTTTCTGACTCAGTTTTCCCTGTGGCTGCTGATGCGATAAATTCTGTCATAACTCGCTTTGATCAACACAAGGTAAGTTAGCTCTTCGGGCTTTCCCCGGAAGGGTCCAGTCCATTTTGTACAATGCCGATACTGAGTTGTTCATTTTGAAAGGCTGCCTGTCTCACGAGCTGCAATCTTTCTTCAGCTTCTGTTGCCTTCTGAAAATAAACCGCTGCCAGGTGAGGATTATTCTTTTCTGCGAAATTGTCGCCCTCCATATTCAGCAATACAATGCTTTCTTCCATGGCCCGAATGGCATTGTACAGGTCCTTTTCGATGTTTTCTGTCAGGGCGCTTAAAAGTCCGTTGGCAGAAAAGGCGTGACCGGTATGGCAACGATACCGCGCACGATCTCCTTCTTTATATTCACTTAACACACCATGACAATCAGGGCAGGAAAATGCACTAAACCTGCCATAGTCCAATATACCCGCCTTGAGCGCATTTGTTTTGGCAGCAATGGCAACTTCGAGTTTGGTTCTCTCTTCTTCTTGCATGCCCTGACTGCTTTTATGATCGGATAGATGATCGTTGCTCAGTTGTACCAGGGTATCCGCTATGGATAGCAACGGCTGGCAGTAATCTACGTCAACCTCTTTCATGGCAGATTTTGGCATGGAGGGCACTTCTGCTTCCAACGGGTCCTGAACGATGCAAATTCCGCCTTTGTTTTGTATTGTCCATAGTCCTGAAGTGCCATCATCAAGAGCGCCTGTAAGAACCACCCCGATAACGCGGTCGCCATATTCCATGGCCGCAGATCTGAACAAGGGATCGACTGCCGGCCTGAAACGATTTTCCCTGGGCCCTTTTGTGATTCTTATCCGGCCCTTTTCAAGAATCATGTGGCGGTCGGGAGCGGCAACATAAATGTGATTCGGCAATATGGGCTCACCATCATAGGCCTGGCTGGCTGGCACGGTGTTGAGCTTGTTTAACACCAGCGGCAGCACTCCCCTGATTTCGGGCGACATATGCCAAACGATAAAAATACTTGCCGGAAAACCGGGCGGCAGCGCAGAGATCAGTTTTTGTATTGCGTTAAATCCTCCTGCCGAAGCACCGATTACAATAATTCTGTTTTCCGTATACTGATCGTCACTTTTTGGGGCTAAAGCCTGTTCATTTTGTTCTTCCATAGCTGGGTTATTCGGTTGGGCAATTGGTTATTGAGCAGGTATTGCAAAACAAGAACCGGGTCGGTAAAATGGCTGCTGCTGCGACTGTTACGCAACAATAATTATTTTACTATGAAGAGCGGTCAATTACAGGCGGCATTCGAAAAATGGAATCATACGGGAATAGCATGCTTAATATGCTTTCACCCGGATGCTATTTTCCTGGGGGAAAATAGGGAAGAGGCTGTTATCAACTAAAATGAAGAAACATTTTGAATAGAAATTGACTAACCGCCCGCCCGGCCCGCATGCCGGTTTTTTTCTTCACAATGCTTAACTTGCGATAAAATGATTTTTCGGGTTTTTATAACGTTGCTGCTTTTACCTTCTGTGCTGTTTGCCCAGTTAACACCGGGTGCCCCCCTTTTCAAATTACTGCCATCATCTGCTTCCGGAATAACTTTTAACAACAAGATTACCGAAAACGATACGCTTAACATTCTTAACCAGGCCAATATTTATAACGGGGGAGGCATCGGGATTGGAGACTTCAACAATGATGGACTCCAGGATATCTATTTCGCGGGGAATATGGTGTCGAACAAACTGTACATCAACAAGGGCTCAATGAAATTTGAGGATAAAACGGAAGCAGCCGGTGTAAATGGAAACGGGCAATGGTGTACGGGCGTCTCTGTCGTCGACATCAACGGGGATGGCTGGCTGGATTTGTATATTTCCACATCTTTCCGTAAAGAGGCCAACCTGCGCACAAATCTTTTGTACATCAACCAGCACAACAACAAAGACGGGGTGCCAACTTTCAAAGAATCGGCTGCCGCTTACGGTCTCGCGCAACAGTCATTTTGCACGCAGGCTTATTTTTTCGACTACGACCATGATGGAGACCTGGACATGTACCAGGTAGTGAACGCACTCTACGATCCCAAAACACCCATCCGGTTCAGGCCAAAAGTGACCGATGGGTCGGCGCTCAATACCGACAAACTCTTTAGAAATAACGGGAACGGAACTTTTTCCGATGTCTCCAAACAAGCAGGTATCCAGATTGAAGGTTGGGGACATGCCGCCTGCGTTTCAGATTTCAATAACGATGGATGGCCCGATATCTATGTCGCCAACGATTTTGTTTCCAACGACCTTCTCTATATTAATAATCAGGACGGAACTTTTACCAACAAACTTGGCGAATATTTTAAACATACTGCCTGGAATGCCATGGGCACCGACTTCGTCGATATCAATAACGATGGTTTCCCTGACCTGATCTCGCTTGAAATGCTTCCCGAAAATAACCTTCGCAAAAAAAGGATGCTGAGCGGCAATGAATATTACAACTACTTCAACAGCGAACAATTTAACTATACCCACCAGTATGTCAGGAATGTTTTACAATTGAACAGCGGCAACACGCCCCTTGGGCACCCGGTATTCTCAGATATCGGTTTCCTCGCCGGTGTTTACCAAACAGACTGGAGCTGGTGCCCGCTAGTTGCCGATTTCGATAACGACGGTCTCCGCGATCTTGTGATCACCAATGGCCTGCCCCGAGATGTAACCGACCTTGATTATGTAGCTTACGATAACGGACAGGGTGGTGGCAAAGCAAATCTTTCTCTTGCATTAACTGATTCATTGCCCGTTGTGCATATTCCGAATTATTCTTTTCGAAACAAGGACGGGCTCACTTTTGAAAACACTTCAAAAGAATGGGGATTAACCCTTTCCTCTTTCTCTAACGGAGGCGCTTATGTAGACCTGGATAACGATGGCGAT
>JBDTEB010000083.1:0-2918 GCA_039922795.1 Chitinophagaceae bacterium | reverse complement strand
GTATCAGCAATTTTGAAGGCCTGAATACTAACCGGATAGGTGTTATCTGGGGCTCCGGAAATGGAGGTATTACCACTTTCGAAGAGCAGGTTTCAGAGGATGCGAGAGGAGACGGCACGCCGCGTTTTAATCCATACTTTATCCCCAAAATGATCGTGGATATTGCGTCTGGTGTTATTTCTATAAAGTATGGACTGAGAGGTCCCAATTTTGCCACCGTTTCCGCATGTGCGACATCCAATACCGCGATCATTGAAGCATTTAATTACATAAAATGGGGTAAGGCAGATATGATGATCACCGGTGGATCTGAAGCACCGATCACCCGTAGTTCAATGGGTGGCTTTAATGCTGCGAGGGCGTTATCTACTTTTAACGAAAATCCGGCTGTGGCCTCACGACCTTTCGATATTAAGCGAGATGGCTTTGTAATGGGAGAGGGGGCCGGTGCGCTTGTTCTTGAAAGTTATGAGCATGCCATTAAACGGGGTGTAAAAATTATTGCAGAAGTGGCTGGTGGCGGTATGGCAGCTGATGCGTATCACCTCACGGGCACACATCCTGAAGGGGAGGGCGCCTATCTCGGAATGCTCGCTGCCCTTGAAGAAGCGGGTATCGGTCCTGAAGAAATCGATCATCTGAACCTTCATGCAACATCAACGCCGCTTGGTGATCACAGTGAACTTGTTGCTGTAAAAAGAGTATTCGGTGAAGGCTCACCCGTACCCTTAAGCGCTACCAAATCCATGACCGGGCATTTACTCGGCGGCGCGGGAGCCATAGAGGCCATTGCCTGTATTATTTCGATCAGGGACTCTCTGATACCGGCAACCATTAATACTGAAATTATCGAACCTGATTTTGCGGATAAATTCAATTTCGTGCTCGGTTCGCCACTCAAAAAAACGGTACAATATGCCATGAGCAATACCTTTGGCTTTGGTGGTCATATTGCCTCCGCCATCTTTAAAAAATTCGAAGACTAGATGACGACATGGCATCGCTAAAACACCATCTCGGGAATTATCCCGTCAGCGACAAGTTTACCTTCCGTAGCGGCTTTTATTTCTTCTACACTAACACCTGGTGCGCGCTCCAGCAGTCGGAATCCGCCATCAGAAAGAACTTCAAGAACTGCCATTTCGGTGACGATCTTTTTTACGCAGCGTTTACCCGTTAAAGGCAATGAACATTCTCTCAGCAGTTTTGATTTACCTTCCTTGTTTACATGTTGCATGGCCACAATGATATTTTCGGCCGATGCCACAAGGTCCATCGCGCCGCCCATTCCCTTTACCATTTTGCCGGGAATTTTCCAGTTGGCGATATCGCCGTTTTCGGACACTTCCATGGCCCCGAGTATGGTAAGATCAACATGTCCGCCCCGGATCATGGCGAAACTGTCTGCGGAATTAAACAATGCCGAACCTTTCAACATGGTCACCGTTTGTTTACCCGCATTAATCAAATCGGAATCCACCTCATCATCAAATGGAAAAGGACCGATCCCGAGTAATCCATTCTCCGACTGAAGCACCACATTAATTCCCGCAGGTATATAATTTGCCACAAGGGTAGGAATGCCAATGCCGAGATTTACATAATATCCATCTTTCAGTTCCTTTGATATGCGCTGCGCGATCTGGTATTTGTCTAGCATATATTATCTTTTGGATATTGTTCTCTGTTCAATCCTTTTCTCGTAAGCTCTGCCCTGGAAGATTCGCTGGACGTATATTCCAGGCGTATGTATCATGTTAGGATCCAGGCTGCCGACAGGCACCAGTTCTTCCACTTCGGCGATGGTGATTTTACCCGCCGTGGCCATCATCGGGTTAAAATTTCGGGCTGTTCCTTTATACACCAGATTTCCTGAAGCATCCCCTTTCCAGGCTTTGACGAGCGCAAAATCTGCACGAAGCCAGGTTTCCATCAGGTATTCTTTACCATGAAAATTCCTGTGCTCTTTTCCCTCCGCAATCTCGGTGCCTACACCTGCCGGAGTAAAAAATGCCGGGATGCCTGCTCCACCCGCTCGAATTCTTTCTGCCAGCGTGCCCTGTGGAAGCAGTTCCACCTCCAGTTCACCAGACAAGAGCTGCCGTTCGAATTCAGCATTTTCACCCACGTACGAAGCAATCATTTTTTTCACCTGCCGTTGCTGCAACAGCAGTCCAATGCCGAACTCATCAACCCCGGCATTATTGGATATGCAGGTAAGGTGGCTGATCCCTTTTTTTAGAAGGGCAGTGATGCAGTTTTCGGGAATACCACAAAGGCCAAAACCACCCAGCATTAAAATGGCTCCATCCGGGATATCCCGGATCGCCACATCTGCATTTTCTACAAACTTGTTTATCATGGGTATACTATGACATATTTAAGAGGATACAAATATCCCGACACAATCTTTCCCCTGCCGTGCATTTTTTAAATGGTTGAGTAAACTACCCTTACATCGAAACGACAAGGTACTTATATGTTAATCAAATTCGATCTATAAAGTGTTGTTTACAAAGTTCGCCAACTTATATTTGAGACTTATATTCTTTTTAAACAGGTATTAATGAGTGCTATATCCAGAAAAACTTCGGCCAGACCAACCTTGCGAAAGACTCCGACCGGCATTATTGGGCTGGATGAGATTACAGGGGGTGGCCTTCCCTCGGGCAGACCAAGCCTTATATGTGGCGCCGCGGGTGCGGGAAAAACTTTAATGGGTATCGAATTTATTGTCAATGGCATACTCCAGTATGATGAGCCCGGCGTGATCATCAGTTTTGAAGAAAAGGCAGAAGATCTGGAATCGAATGTCTCTTCACTGGGTTTCAATCTGAAAAAATTACAGAAAGAAGGCAAACTAAAAATAAATTATGTAAGAGTTGAAAGAAGCGAAATTGATGAGACGGGAGAATATG
>JBDTEB010000082.1:0-7549 GCA_039922795.1 Chitinophagaceae bacterium | reverse complement strand
CAGCAGATCTCAGGCGGCAGTTGAGTCTTCATACAGAACCGCAGGAGATATTTGCCGAAGCCTTGATGAAATTTCATCTCTGACGGCAAGGCGGAAACAAATTCTACCAAAGGGTGATAAAGAAATGGTAACCTTACCTCACAGCCGTGGGCCATTGAATTGCGATCGGAGAACCGCAGCAATTCTTCAAGACCGAAACTGCTGCGGTTATATGTGAGCAGGTTTTCGAGATTCCTGATGACAGGTTTCGTAAACCGGGATTCTTCTGTATATGCCTGTTTGTACTCGCCGGTAATATCCGGCTGATCGATAACTGCCCGTCGGGCTTTCCTGCTCAGTGCACGGGCTGCCGAGACGGGCATTATTGCTGCCAATTTGTTTCTCCAGGACCATTGAAGGTTGGGGTGTGTCTGACTGAAGGCGCTTAATTCTGAATTTACTTTACTCTTCCTGCCAGTACTTATCAGTTCCTGCAGGTACCAGTGAATGTATTTTGGATAGCCGGCCAGCACTTCATCTGCACCTTGTCCGTCAAGTAATACGGTCACCCCGTGTAGTTTGGCCAGTTCATAAACGCGGTATTGGGTATAGATGCTTGAAGATGGAAAGGGTTCTTCCTGGTGATGACAAATTTTTTGAAAATCTTTCAGTAGCTGACTCGCTGTTGGCTCAACCTGGAAATTTTTTATACCCTTGTATTGGACGATTCTGCGGATATGTTGTGATTCGTCTTTGTCAAATCCGGGGAAAACAGCGGAGAAAGTGGAGAGCAGGGAGAATTTTTCCGGCGGGGTTAAGCTTCCAATCATAGATACGATCGATGAGCTGTCAAGTCCGCCACTAAGGCTGGCTCCAACGGATACGTCACTGCGTAATCTCTGGCTTACAGACGCCGAAAACAATGCTGAGAATTGTGCGCTTGCCGATTCCAGGTCCGGTGCATTTTCGAAGTGCGTTTTAACGGGCACATAGTATTGCGAAATCTTTACCCCTCGCCCGATGGCAGAGTAAATCAGGTAGGTGGACGGAGAAAGAGAAAAAATTTGTTGAAAAAAAGTTTCCGCTGAGTTTGCCGGATTCTGCACATATCCCAGAGAAAGATAAGTAAGCATCATCCGGTGATCAATCTCCCTTGGCACCCCGGCTGCCCAGAGCGACTTCATTTCAGAAGCGAAAAGCAGCGTATGCGAAGACGCTTCGTAATGAAAGTAAAAAGGCTTTTCCCCAAAACGGTCGCGGGCGGCAAAAAGCTGTTGTTCGTTTTCATCCCAGATCGCAAATGAAAACATTCCATCGAAGTGGCGAAGACAATCTTCTTTATAAACGGAATAAGCCGCGAGGATCACTTCGGTATCGCTCTCCGAATGAAAGTCACAGCCTCTGGCGATAAGTTCTTTTTTTAATTCGAGGTAATTGTAAATCTCACCATTAAAAACTATGGTGAAACGTTTACCATAATGCATTGGCTGCCGGCCACCATTACCCAGGTCAATGATTGCCAGCCTTCGGTGACCAAGGCCCACCTGGAATTTGTCATCAATCCAGGTCGCTTCACCATCCGGACCGCGATGCGCAATAGCATCTGTCATCAGTTTCAGCCGATGATTGCTGATCTCATGCTGGTCAGGAGAAAGGATACCGGCAATTCCGCACATAACTGTTGTATTAGCCGGCCTTTTTTACCGGAGTTTTTACCGGAGTTTTGGATGCTATTCGGGAAGGTTTTACGTAAACGCTTATTGGAACGGAGATCATCAGGTCATCCCAGGCGGCTATCATGTTAAATCCCTGGACGGCCTTCTCGAAAAACAGGGAAAAGTATTCCACCGGTTCGGGTGTTTTCTCTGCCAGCACTTCCACTCGAAGAAGATCTTTTTTTTCATCATAAATAAAACTGCCCCAGGTATCAGTTTCCTTGTTCAGGATAACGGTCCATTTCGTGAGACCGGGAATGCTATATAAGGTGTAGCGGCCTTTAGGAACCGGTTTTCCAAGAAACAGGACGTCTCTGTAAAATTCAATTTCTGTTGCCTCATTCGCGCCCATGCGCCATACTTTGTCAAACTCGACCAATTGTCCGAATACGGTTCTGCCATTCTTCTGGGGCCGACTGTAAACGACTCTTACGACCAGTGGTTCGGTTACTTTATCCTGGATTTTTAAAATGGGATAATTGGGTGGATAGTAACTCATGTCCATTCCCGACTGATCGAGTGCGGGAATCTTTGATTGTGAGAAAGTGGTGAGGGTGCAGAGAAGCATGATGGCTATCGCAAGCGTTCGTTGGGACCAGGTTCTTTTCATGAGCGCAAATATAATAATTGTAAGTGCAAGCGCGCAAGGATCACTAAAATGCACCCCTACGAAACAGATTGCACAAAACGCTTTAATTCAGGAAAAAAGCGTTCGTAGCAATCTTTCAATGCGGCATAATTTTCGAGAAAAATTCCAAACGCTATCTTCGATTCATCGAGATACTTTGCTCTTCTTGTCATGCCTTCAAAACTTCTTGAGATGCCCTCTGGTTCGCGGTAATGATATAGCCAGTTTTGCGATTCCATAAAAGGAAACATGCGACTGAAGGGGTATGGAAAATGCTGCTGGTATTTGCGCAGCATCGTATAGGTGCGAAAAGAAAAATCGAAAAGATCTTTCTCGCTATCAAACTGCAATTTGTCGTTCGCGAGAAAATGATCATAAACTATGTCCACAAAAGCGCCGGAATACAGTCGGTACTGCGGGCGAAAAAACACTTTTGCTTCCCGGGTAACGGGGTGAAAATCGGTGAAGTCATCAATGGCGCGGTGAAGGTTGATGCCTTCCTGTATGGCTTCGGGATAATCGAATTTTGCGCGCCCCTTTATAAAATCGCTGATCATATTTCCCACCAGAATGCCAGGACGTTCAAAAGACAGGTATGCATGAGCGAGGTAATTCATCTATTTAAAGATAGATCAACAAGCGGGGCGAAATCAGGAATCCAGAACTTTTAAGATTGTATTATACATCGTTTGAGGATCTGCTGTTTTTGACAGATATGCGTCTGCTCCAAGACTGGTGAGTTCATTGATCAGCGTATCGCTGATATTGAGAGACATGATAACAACTTTAACGGAAGGGTGTAATCGCCTGACTTCCTTCAATGCCTCCACTCCATCCATTACGCCCATTTGAAGATCGAGAAGTATTACATCGGGAGTATGTTTCGTAAGGTGTTCAAGCAGGTGAAGTCCGTTGTCGGCCTCAAAGAGTATCTGAACATTCTTGTAGGTACCCATTGCGATCCTCATGCCTTTTTTGAAAATAACATGATCGTCGACAAGTGCCAAAAGAATCTGCCTGGGCGTATCAACACCATTCATTGAGAAGATCTTAAAAGGTATAATTAACGAATATATAGAATCAATTTACAATGCCTGAATTTCAACAGATTAACATTCAGTAAACGCCTTGCGATTGATTTCTGTCAATGACAAAGATGCCCACACTGAAAATAGTTTGCAACAAACCGGTGATGCATTCACTAACGATAAAATAAAACCTTAGAATGGGTAACGTCCAGGTGGATCTCCGACTCCTATTTAAGTGATAGCTCAATCGTCCGGAGATTCTGAACCTGATCTTCTTCAGTCATATCTACATGCCAGGAATGCAAAGAAAGCTTCCTGCCATAATTGTAATTAATTTTTTCAACAAAGCTTTGAAGATAGGGGAGGAACTCTGTAATATTTTCTGTTAGCTCCGAACGCACCTTGATCTCTGTTTTTACCATAATTGTTCAGGTTTTACGTTACTTACCTTAGGAAGTTATTGAAGATAGGAATAATAAAGAGAATTATATATTCGATTTTTAGATTATATATGTTTGATTTCAGGACGAGGGGAAAAGAGAAAATCTGTTGTGGATGGATTATTTTTGCAGCAATGGGACAAAAAAAATTACTTCGTTTTGAAGCCATAAAATCCTTCCCGAATGTTTTACAGTATCCTGAAAACACTGCTGGAAACTGGAGGGATTTTTTTAAGAACCAGCATCCGCTTGTGCTTGAACTCGCTTGTGGAAAAGGTGAATACGCGGTGGGACTTGCCAACCTTTACCCTGAAAAAAATTTTCTCGGCGTCGACATAAAAGGCAACAGGCTTTACGTTGGTGCAAAGAATAGCATGGAAAAAGGCCTCACCAATGCTGCATTTCTTCGTGCGCAAATCATCAGCATCGATAAATATTTTGCGAAAGACGAGGTCGATGAGATCTGGATAACCTTTCCCGATCCACAACTTCGCATATCCAAGGCAAAAAAGAGGCTGACCCACCCTTCATTCCTCAGGCTTTATAACAGGTTCCTGAAAGCCGGTCGTCCTATTCATCTTAAAACAGATTCCACTGACCTTTATCTTTTTACGAAGCGGGTAATAAATTTGTTTGGATTAACCCTTCTCGATGATCAACCCGATCTTTACTCTTTCCAGGCGATCAATACTGAACTACAAATCAAAACTCATTACGAAAGCCTCGATATTTCAGGGAGCCGGAAAATTCAATATCTTAAGTTCTCTCTTCCTTCCGAACTTCCGATGCTGGATGAGCAATTGCAAAAGCAACTAGTACAAGAATCATTACAGGCAATTTGAAAAACAGAAAAACAGTTATAAAAAAGTCGGCGTCCGGTAAGCTACCCATTGCCGTTAGGAAAGGAAGCGATACAGCTTCTTTTTTTGAGCAGGTGTATCAAGTGGCAAGGCAGATTCCCAAAGGCAGGGTGACAACATTCGGTGCGATCGCAGCATGCCTGGGTACAAAACTTTCTGCGCGAATGGTGGGCTGGGCCATGAACGGGGCACACCATCTCAAGGATAAGGTGCCGGCCCATAGGGTCGTAAACAGGAATGGCATGCTTTCGGGCAGGGCGCATTTTGGAACCCCGACCAAAATGCAGGAATTGTTAGAGCAGGAAGGCATTATCGTTGAAAAAGACACGGTTGTAGACTTTCAGGCCCGGTTGTGGGACCCTGCGGCCGAAGTTTTGTAGCCAGAATAATTTACTATGCGCAAACTGATCATCCTCGTAGTACTTACTGCCGCAATTTTTGCAGGTTACGAAATAGGAAAATACCTGACCCGAAGAGAAGACAGGTCGGTGATGATTCAAAATTATTCTTTTATCAAAGAGATCGCAGAAATGGCCAGCCTTGAAGTGGACGGAACCACCACTTTCACCAGCACCAATGTGAACAATGATGGAAGTTTTACGGATGCCTTCAAAAAGATTTTTCTTGAAAAATCAGTGCGGCTGAATGCTCCGTATAAGGCAAAATTCGGGATCGACCTGCAGTCAAAAGAGTTGAGGGTGGAAAAATCTGACTCCGTGATAAAGATCTATCTGCCGGAACCAAAATTGCTTAGTTACGAAATTCTGCTTAACAGAATGGATGCATCAAATCAAAAAGGGTGGTTTCAGTTTCAAAACGACCAGGAGTATCTGGATTTTCAGAAAAAATTATACACGGACAGCAGGGCGCAACTGGAAAAGAATACGGTTTATCTCAACAGGAGTCGGGACAAGATCTGTGATATCATTCAAAAATATTTTGTTCCGGCAAAGGTGAAAACCATTTGTATCTATGATGATAAGTTACTGGCTTTGCCGGAACAAAAGTTGAATTAGACCGATTTCATTACTCCTCTGAAAAATCCTACGGATTCACAGATGCCTGGCATCGGATCTTTCATGTCTTTTTCATATTCTATGCTGCACATGCCGGTGTATTTGATCTTTCTTAACGCAGTAACCACTGCAGGAAAGTCCATTGCTCCTCTTCCGATTTCAATCGCTTTGGCATCCCTGGCTTTAGCTGTAACGTCTTTGATGTGGAAGTCGAACATCCTGTCCTTATAGGCAACGATCGCCCTGGCGGGATCTTCTCCGGCACGCAGCGCGTGACCAATGTCGAGACAGAGTCCCATTTTTTCATCCATATTTTTTATCCTGTCGTAAACATCTTTTGGTCCGGGATAGCGTTTGTCTTCGGGACCATGATTGTGAATGGCGATCCTGATGCCAGAGGCTTTCACAACTTCTTCCGTGTATGGAAGCAGGTCGTACTCCGGTACGCCGATGACCATGTTCACACCGACCATTTTTGCATAATTAAAGGCACGATCTACTTCTGACTTATCCTTCATGTAAATAACTCCGACCGTATAAATATTAATGCCTGCCGCCCTGGATTTTTCCACCAGCGCGGTTGCCTGTTCCTGAGTGGCATTCAAAGGCAGGTGCATTTCTTTTAAAGAAAGATTTTTCACATTTATACGCTGCATCATGGCGATAGCCTGATCATAACTAAATTGGGCAAAGGTGAATCCGGCGATACCAATATTTAGATCGGGACCTCTTTTTTTAGAAAGAATGGAAGCGGTCGAAGAAAAAGGATTTAAAAGGGGGGCTGCAATCGTTAAAGCAGAGGCCCTGAGAAAGTTTCTGCGTGTTTTCATTGAGTTCGTTTGATTGAAATGATAGGCTAAATATATAAAATAGATGGAAGAGCCCTTGGAAAACCTTTGGTTGAAACACCCTCACATCGCAGGGCCGAAATCTTGCAGCATCCTAGTAATAAGGGCTGATCATTAAATAAACCACAACGCCTGTCAAAGAAACATAAAACCACACCGGCCAGGTAATTCGTGCCAGTTTTCTATGTGCGGGCCATTCCGCGACCAAAGCTCTGTATGCAGTGAGAAGAATGATCGGCAATACCGTTGCCGCCAGAAAGATATGTGTGATGAGGATGATAAAATACACATACCTGATACCGCCCGTTCCACCATATTTCGTGTCTCCGGTAAACAGATGATGACAGATATAGGAAACCAGGAAGATCACTGAAAGAATCAATGCAGAGATCATCAGCTTTTTGTGCAAGACAAAATTTCGTTGCTTTACGGCAAATAATCCCGCCAGCAGAAGAATGGAAACAAAGGTGTTGATGACTGCATTCATTTTTGCAAAAAAATGAGGATCGAAACCCAGGTTTACTCTTACGGTAAATTTCCCCAGAGCGACTACCGCCAGGAAAACCACAATGGAAAAAATGCCGATCACCCAATAAGCCTTTTTGTCGTTTTTTTCAAGCGCAGCTGCGAGAGGTCCGCGACTGGTAGAACTTCCCGTTCCTGAACTTTT
Organism: Chitinophagaceae bacterium; assembly: GCA_039922795.1. GTDB lineage: Bacteria > Bacteroidota > Bacteroidia > Chitinophagales > Chitinophagaceae > JADCRZ01. Next base: position 365 of record JBDTEB010000082.1, on the reverse strand, counting down.
TATCACTGTATAGATGTTGATTTTAGTTGTCGGAGAATAGATTTCTTTTCTTTTTTGAATCTTTCTCAAGGGTAATGTAAATCATATCAGCTGCCAGTCTGCTCAATTGCGTACTGTCGGTACCATCATAATACCCCCGAACTACACGCTTCTTGTCGAGCAAAACGAAATAAGTGCTGTGAATAAAATCAGCATCTACTGCGCCACTATCTGCGAGACCCATTTTTAGTTCTTGCAGGGCAAAATCATATATTTCTTTTTTATTTCCGGTTAACAGCCACCAGGTATCGGGGTTGATTTCGTAGTGCTCGGCATAAGCGTTCAACCGCTGAACGGAATCTCGTACAGGGTCAACCGAGATTGAC
>JBDTEB010000081.1:0-3112 GCA_039922795.1 Chitinophagaceae bacterium | reverse complement strand
GGTTACGATTTTTTTCGAGGGAATAGTGCCGGGCCAGCGAGCAATGGTTGGCATACGTTCACCACCTTCCAGAACATCCCTTTTTATCCCGTCAAAGGGGCCGAAGCTGTTAAAGAAATCTGCTTTGTAATTGTCGTTGGGCGAGCGTAAATAGGATTCTATTGATGGCCCATTATCTGAAGTAAAAACAACGAGCGTGTTATCATCAATCTTAAGATCTGCCAGTAATTTTAACAGGTCTCCCACCGCGTCATCGATACGGCGAACACTGGTAGCATATCGCTTATACATGGCCGGCCAGGCAGTTTCCGGGGTGTTGGTATTTTTATCATTATCAAAAGTCGCCTTCTCGTAATCCGGATGCGTCCAGCTGTCAATCGTTCCCGAAGCCGTATTGATCATTTGACCTGGCTTTCCCAACCATTGCACACCTCCCTTTAAGCCGCCGCCAGCGGGATATGCCTGCGTGGGCAATTCAAGAACGGCATGAGGGATATCGTAAGCGAGGTACATAAAAAAAGGCTGGGTTGCCTTTGTCTGCTCATGGTTGATTATCCAGTTTTTTGCAGCGGCGGTCCAAAGATCCCCGGTATAACATTTATCAAGACCCGCACTTACTTCAGTTTTATTTTCATACACTTCTTTGCGACCCGAGTACAAACCCTCTTTGGGATAATGCTCATGGCCATCGTTATGCCGCATGTATCCATAGAAGTAATCAAATCCCCTGTTTAAAGGTTGCCCCAACCACTTGTCGCCATCTTTATCCCAACGTTTATCTCCCTGCAGACCCCATTTACCAATAGCCGCAGTGGCATAACCAGACATCTGCAACACATTACCCATGGTGTAGTTGTCCTGTAAAGCTTTATCGAACTGGTTATCATTTACATTCACATGCCCCTGACTTAACCCCGTAAGCAGTGAGGCCCGTGAGGGAGCACAAACAGGTGCCGCGCAATAATGCTGCATTAGCATGGCACCTTGCGCTGCCATTTTATCAAGATTTGGAGTGGAGGTCCATGGCTCACTTCTATCTTTATTTCTGGCTCGCTGATTTTGAAAAAACACTCCTATATCACCATAACCCAGATCATCAGTTAGTATAAGAATGATGTTGGGCTTTTTAGCCATGTTTGGTTCCTTTCCCTGTGAAGTGGCCCTACAACAGACACTACAAAACAGTAGTGTAAAAAATATATTTTTCCAGTTCATTTTAATAATTTTACTTCTTGCCGTATCAGTTTTTACAAAGAATAATCAAGGGGTCAACAATAGATAAAGAAAGGTTCTTGGTGCAATTGGCCTTGTAATCGATCGAGAAAATTTTCCAAGTAATTTTTTCGCATAAACATCTTTCACCTTCATGGTTTTCCTGATCCCCAAGGCCGAAAAATCGAATTGGAAATTTTTAGGTGATGAATGATTGCGATTGAACAACAGTACGGCGGCACTCCCATTCTTCAACTTTTTTGCCCACACTTCCATGTCATCATTGAATGAAATTCTCTTCCCTTGTTCTGTGGGGTCCTGGTCTATGTTTATTGCATCTCTGTTCAGTATAATGTCTTTTTCATACTGTGGTAAATTTCTAGGGTCATCTCCTAAAAACAAAGGAGCGGACATTATTCCCCATAGGGCGAAATGTATTTTTTGTTCTTCAGGAGAAAGTCCCTGGTCACCAGTTACCAGCATTTCTGCATCGTTCCAGTAACCGGGTTTTGCAAAACCGGCAAATTTATTATTCTCTTCAGCCACATGCATGACGCTCCAAAAGTTTTTGATATTTGGCACGGAATCAAACATGGCTTTTCCCTGCACTTTAGCCATAATATCAGGAGTGGTTCTTGACATGTTACCAACTGCGGGATTCCAGTCCCGGTATGTATAGGCACTTATATTTAACACGATATTTTTTCCGCTCTTTTTGATCAGATCGCTCCATTTAAAATAGGTTTTTTTTAGCACGTCTTCGTTCCAGCCTTCTGCATATTTGCATTTATCCAGCTTTATAAAATCCAGTCCCCATTCGAGGAATTGCCGGAACTGAACTTCTTCATGCCCAAACCCTCCAACATTATCGCCACCGCAATCCTGTGTTCCCGGAACTGTGTGCAGGCCAAATTTCAAACCATTGGCATGGGCATAATCTGCCAGCACTTTCATGCCGTGAGGAAACCTTACCGGATTAGGGAGCAACTCTCCATTAGGTCCCAGTTTTGTATCTCTCCATCCTCCATCAACCACCACATAAGTATAGCCAGCGTCTCTTAAGCCTTCCTTTACCATAGCGTCAATGACTTCCCTTACTACAGTTTCGTTAATTTCTTTTTTTCCAAACCAGTTCCAGCTATTCCAGCCCATTGGAGGTGTTAGGGCAATCTCCTGACTGTTCACTTTGGTGGACAGTTTTTTTCCCTCCTGGGCATAACTTACGCCTGACAAAATTGCCACGAATAATAAAGCGGCGATGATTTTTTTTCGAATAATCCGTTTAGCATGTGGCATGTTGTGATACCGGGCAGTCTCAGTTCCGGGAAAAATAATCATATGTTTATCTGTTTTGTATTTCAACCATGTGTAAATAGGCCATGCCGGAAACGCATTCAATTTTTACATCATCCTGCTTATTAAATGTAATACTTGATGCGTCGATGATTTGTGTGGCCCAGTTGTTTATCTGGCCAAATACGATGGTTTTTGTTTGGCTTTTATTCTTACTGTACCAGGTTAATTTTATTATCGCGGGTTCGTCTTTGGCAAAGGCCGTAATGAGTATTTTGGCCTTATCGCCCTGTCCGCCAAAAAGGGAATCGTTTACATCCAGGATAACCGGATCAATAAGCCTGCGGGTGTACAAACCGTAAAAAAGATCGCCCATGTTATTTTCGCCCGGGCTCTGTTTATTGATTTCAGCAGAAGTACCCACCTGGATTACATGAAAGTTCCAATTGCCGGAGTTGCCTCCGATATAGGATTTTTCTTTCTCAGGCTGCCTGAAGGCAATCCATGCACCCGGCGACTGTTTTGGATAATGGATAAAGCCAAGATACTTATTCACAAAAGAAACGGACTCTTTAAAATGGATTTTAATTGTATCACTCACCGCAGG
>JBDTEB010000080.1:0-5146 GCA_039922795.1 Chitinophagaceae bacterium | reverse complement strand
TTTCGCGCTCTCCTGATGATCTGCCGAAGGAAATTAGTTTTTTGTAAGGCTCCACAGCCGTGCCTTTTTCCATCGAGGTATCCCGGGCCGCCGCAGCTCTGGCACACCACATATAGCCAAAAATCTCCTCGGGGTATTTAACGGTATAAACGCCACAGAAAATGCTGTCAGCGGTTTCAAATTTTTTCGCCTGGTAATTGGCAAATCCCAGGTCAAACAAGTCGCGATTGGTGGGTTCCGGAGTATTTTTATAAATCCTGCCCAACCATTCGGCCTGCATATCATAATTTTTCGTGCTGGTGGCTATGTCCGCTGCCGCCCGCATTATCTCCAGTTTACCAGCTTTGGACGTGTCCAGTTCAACAGCTTTTTCGTAGGCATTCATTGCTTCCGTTTCATTTCCGGGGAATTTGCCCAGCAGTTTGCCACGGAACACATAATCCTGTGGAAGAAAATCCGCCTGCTTTTGTTTTGCAAAATATTGTTCGAGATAGTTCTTCGCGTTAACGGAATCCTTCAGTTCGTCATAGCTGTAGGCCACCAGTTTATAATAGCGCGGATCAGCCTTATCCTTCAACCTGTCAATTTTTAATTTTGACGAATCTATAGCAGTTTGAAAGTCCCTCGATGCATAAATTATACTGGTCTTGTCATATTGACTAGAAATGTCTCTGTCAGAAACTGCCAGGTATTTATCAAAATATTCCCTGGCCTTATTGATATCTTTTTTGAACCAATAAAAGAACAGTTCGTTAAAAGCCGGTGCATATGCAGGATCGAGTGCTACGGCTTCCTCAAAGGCAGGAAGAAAGAACTCGGGATTATTCTGGGTGAGATAAACTTTACCAATTTCATATTTGGCTGCCGCTAGTTTTGGTTCCATGGAAAGCGCCTGTTTAAAGGCCTGAACCGCGTCACCTCCATTGATCAGCTTTCTGTTTGCTCTGCCCAAAAGAAGATATGATTCGGCGTTCTTCTGATCTTTTCTCCTGCGTTGCGGGATAGCATTTATCTTTTCGATAGCGTATTTAGCGTCACCTGGCCCTGCGTCGATATTAGCCCGCGCAATCGCATTGAATACGTTTACATCTCTTCCTTTCGTAAGTGATATAGCAGTTTCAAATTTTTGACGTGCTTCGGTAATTTTGTTATCCATCAGGTCGATCTCGCCCATGCCAACCAGGATAAATGGCGCTTTGGAATTTTTAGCCAGTTGTTGCTGATATAGAACTTTTGCAGACGCAGAGTCGTCTTTTGCAATCATCACCTGACCCAGCCAATAGTTGGCGGCTTCGTTATCAGGTTCCGTTGCCAACACTTTTCTAAATGCATCTTCGGCGCTCTGATACCTTTGATAATAGTAATATTTTTCTCCCTGTTCAACCTGCGCATATACGAATGAACCGGCCAGGAGTAAAAAGACAAGTAATAAGGAATTTTTTTTCATATTTTTTTTGTTTAGCGAACTATGAATACGTTCGTTTTCTTGCAATCATACACTTTCTGTATAGGCAAGATAGGGTTTTAATGGTCTAATGCCATGAAATAGCGTTAGATTTTCGTTGGGCAAATTGATCGGGAAAAGCCTGGGAGACTAACTCTTATGGGTAACCGCTGAGCTATCTTAAATTTGCCATTCCGTTGGTATTTCAGCATCATGCCACAGCAGCCGGTGGCTGCAGCCAGGTGCCTACTAGTCCGCCAGGGTGTTTGTACAACCGGGGGGCGATTGCTGGGGACGGGTGTGTTTTCCTTTCTTGATGGATGCCTCGGCACCAAATGGCATAGTCAGAAGTTGCGCAACGGTGAACTGCCTATGTGCATGAAAAGGGCTGCCGATGGTAATCATTTCCTGGCCTACATTCAGTTTCGATGTATGGTGCATACGGTCCCAAAAGGAAAAAATCACGGAGTAGTTGCTGTCTGTCTGCTCCTGAATGTCAGAATGATGAATGCCGTGCATACGCGGTGTCACCATAAATTTATTTAAACCCCGTTCAATTTTCAGCGGAAGTTTCCAGTTGCTGTGATGAAATTGTGTAGCGGCTTCAAAAGCGGTTTCATATAGCAGTACTGTTAATGGTGAGGCGCCCGAAAGAAATACACAGGCGCCGCGATAAAATATGGAACCAACCATTTCGCCGGAATGAAACCTGAATGCTGTAGTAATGTCAAGATCCTCATCGCTATGATGTACCAGATGGAATCTCCAAAGCTGAGGCAAGCGGTGGTTAAGTATATGCCAGGCGTAATTCGAATAATCAAGCAGTAGAAAAGCCAGAAGGGATTTAATCAGGGGAGGCGCGCTGTACCCGTAGTTCAGACCAATTCGCAGCTGCTTGTTTTTTCTTGCCAGCAGAACCATAACCGGCAACAATACCAGGCGTAGAAGCGTAAAAGCGGGAATAGAAAAGATCGTGTTCGTGACAATGCGGGCGGCTCTTGAGCGTTTGCGTTTGCGTAAAGGGCGCCGGCCTTCTGCAATAAACAGGATCACGAATACTGCCGTGAGAACAGGTACGCTTTTAAAATCAAATACACGCCTTATTATTCCCATAATCGATGAATTTATTTATGCGTTCTTCTTAACGATTTTACAGGATTAGAGTTTATGCTTCCGAATCAAATTTTTGTACACTTTTACGATGTGATCCTGCGTATAACCCAGGTAAAATAAGAGCCAGATCCTGAAAAAAATCCACTGCATTCGATAGATGCCGTTTTCGTGATATTTCCGCGCAGACGTAGTAACGACAGCGTTCATCACTACGAATTTACCCGATCCTCTGATGCGATGGATGATTTCCTGGTCTTCCATCACTACGAGGTCTTCACGAAATCTTCCGCTTTGCAAAAAAACATTCTTTTTTACAAAGAGGCTTTGATCTCCAAACCTCACGGCATTTACATTAAACCTGGTAAACCATGCGTTGGCTTTTAGAAACCAGTGATCATGATCGAATGCAAGCCTGAAACAACCGCTGGACGCGCCTTTTTCCAGTGCGTCCATAATGTACCGGGTAAAATGTACAGGCGGTTGGCTGTCGGCGTGAAGAAAGTAAAGAATCTCGCCGGTGGCGAACATTGCTCCCTGGTTCATCTGGGAACCCCGGCCCTTGCTTTGGGAGGTGATCGTCAATGACCCGGCCGCTTTTGCTATCGAAATGGTTTCATCGGTACTTCCACCGTCAACTACAATTATTTCGATGGGATATTCATCCGCTGCCTGCAGAACCAGGTCAATGGTTTTGGCAATCTGATCCGCTTCATTATATGTCGGAATAATTACGCTGATCATACCTTGCCACCCGTTGATGTATAGTGGATTGTCGTTTGAAGCAGATCTTTTTCCTCATCGATGTCATTTAAAACTGGCATCAAGTGATATCGTAATTGTAGCGAGTGACAAATTGATAGGGTTGAATCAAATACTGAACCGGTACTCCAGCTAATATTTTTAAACAGTTCTGAATGACATTTTTTCATACCGAGCAGGTAGTAACCTCCATCCGAGGCGGGGCCGATAACCACATCACATTGTTCCAATTTTGAAAATGCCTCTAATATAATTTGATCAGTGATTTCAAAACAATCTGTCCCGATAATTAATGTTTTCCCATCAACCTTTTTCAATTCAGCTTTAAACGCATGCTCCATTCTTTCTCCCAAACCTTCGCCGCACTGTACCTCCCTGCCAGTCGCCATCCATTCATCATTCCATTCAATATGATCGGAATAATACACCATTTTATTACAGTCCAGTTTATTAACCACCGAGCAGGTATAGTTGATCAGTTGCTGGTAGATCTTCATTGCCCGATCATTTCCGATTGTGGCTGCAAGCCTGGTTTTTACCCTGCCATGAACAAGATTCTTTGCAAAAATTATCAGGGTCATAATAATTTGATGGTTTCAGAAAAGAGCTTGCTTAACTTCTTATCGGCCTGGCCTGCGACTTCGATGATTTCGGCAATATTTACCGGGTGAAGATTATCGGGATCGCATTCGTCAGTAATTACGGAAATGGCCGCACAGGGAAGGCGCATATGGTTTGCTGCAATCACCTCGGGCACAGTGGACATCCCCACCATGTCGGCACCAATAATTTTCAAGTATCGATATTCTGCTCTTGTTTCGAGGTTAGGTCCGTTAACGGATGCATAAACCCCTTCTTTAAGGTCTATTCCCATGCTCAGGGCCTGGGAGGTCAAAACATCATTCAAATGCGGATTGTAGGGACGACTCATGTCAGGAAATCGATCGCCCAGTTCATCATGGTTTACGCCGGTCAGGGGATTTCCCAACTGAAGATTGATGTGATCGTCGATCAGCACGAGATCTCCCTTTTTGAAACCGGGATGGATACCCCCGGCAGCATTGGATAGAAGCAGCGAGGTAATGCCGAGTAGTTTCATAACGCGTATGGGAAAAACAATTTGTTGCATGTTGTACCCCTCGTAAGCATGGAAACGGCCCTGCATGATCAGGACCTTTTTTTCACCAATGGTTCCATAAATCAGATTTCCTTTGTGAAACTCGACTGTGGCAACAGGAAAGCCGGGAATTTTTGAATAGGGGATGCTTGCCTGTACCTGTACCAGGTTGATCAGCTCGCTGAGGCCGGTACCCAGCACTATTCCGACATCGGGCCGGTCTATTTTCATTTCCTTTAAAAAATCCCTGGCTTTTGTCAATTGCTTCATCCAAAATAATTTTATGTTACCGCACCTCCGCAACTTGATCCCGCCCCTGCGGTACACCCAAAGCAATGCTGGCCGATAATGATGTTCCTGTTATTGAGTTCTGTGGTATTGAATTGCGAAATATGGTTTGACGGAACATCCGCTTTTAATTCCAGCATCTGGTTAAAATCGCAGTCATACAAATAGCCATTCCATCCAATTGAAATAGTGTTACGGCACATTACATTTGCAGCAGCCACAGGATTGTAAGCTGCAATTAATTTTTCCATATACTTTTCATAATTGCCGCTTTGCAACAGGTAATCTAAAAACCTGCTGATAGGTAAATTGGTTATCGCAAATAAGTTATGAAAGCGGATGCCAAAATCTTTTTTCAAAGCAGTTTTAAATTCTTTTTCCAAAGCATCCTGTGACGCTGGTAAAAAAGCACCGGCGGGATTATA